>NZ_JBVVPB010000051.1:0-31414 GCF_055807435.1 Bradyrhizobium sp. Ken51
CGCCGTCCAAAGAATTGACGACGCAAAGAACAACTTTGGTCGAGGGAAGAATGAAACGAACATGCTCGCTGTCCTTTATCGACTTAGAACTTCAGCTCAGAAGATGAACACACCGCGGCCATTTGCCACCTCATTCCTCGCAAGAGGCTACCTACTCGCGCGCTCACCCAAGCGCTCGCGCAAGGGTCATGGAGGGTCCAATATCTGGCGGCAAGCGCAGGAACGATCGGCAAGCATTATCGGCGGTCGGGACATTGGCGGTGTGGTAGGAAGCCTCGGGTGGAGAACGGCTCGCTGAACCAATAAGCAAAATTCTTCCGGCCGCATCCTTCATCCGAAGGCGGAGGTTGTCATTCGCATGCTCTGTCGAGCGCGGGACGCAGCGGCATCTGCGACGAACGAGGCAGCATCTGCAGGACATTGATTCAATCGAATAGACTTCATCTGATCTCTAGGGCCAATGGATGCAACACGAGCGTGGTGTGTAACGGGTCTTTAGTGGCGGCACGGGACAAGAGCAAGAGTTTTGCAAAGCGCTTCACTCGTCTCACTTGCTGTGTGGTTTGCCACAATCTTACTTGCCGTGCGCTTACTCCGCTGAAATCAGCGGCCCGCTTCTCAGTCTTACGAATCTATGCTCGCACGCGAAGGTGCATTGCGATCCCGTTGGAGATGATCTGCAACGCCGCAACCTGACGCAGCGTTCGGTTCACGCATTTCTTTCGGCGCAAATGTTGCGATGCAGTTACAGCAATTCGCGCGGACGTTGTTAAGACGCATGAGGCCCGGGAGACTGAAGAGATGAGAGTAGAAATGAAGAACTTGTTGCTCGCGACTCTGAGCATTGTGGGGCTTGGCCGCGCCCCGCATTCGGCGCGGATCTGGCTGCGCAGCCCGCCCAGCCTCTCTACAACAACGCTCCGCAGGCGGTCGCGGCTGCAATCTACGACTGGAGCGGCTACAACGTTGGTATGAACGGCGGCTTTGGTTCAAGCTCGAATTGCTGGGATTCCGATGGCGGCAAGCCTGAGGGCTGCCATGATGCCAGCGGCGGAAGCGTGGGCGGGCAAATCGGCTATCGATGGCAGACGGGCCTGATCGTGCTTGGTGTTGAAGGCCAGGGAAACTGGGCTCGTTTGACTGGCTGGAATCCCAGCGTTGCTTTTTTGGATATCAACCAGACCAAGATCGATGCGTTCGGCCTTGTAACGGCGCAGATCGGTTGTGCCTTCGACAACGTACTGCTTTACGCCAAAGGCGGCGCCGCGGTGACGAGCAACACGTTTCGGGTCATCTGGACGACGGGCGAGTTAGGTGGAGAAAGCAAGCACGTTCTTTGGGGCGGCGCATTGGCAGCCGGATTCGAGTACGGCTTCGCACCGAATTGGTCGATTGGATTCGAGTACGCACACCTGTTCATGCGGCCGGCCATGGTGAGCTTCACCGAGCCCGCTGGTGGGGTCGACCGCATCCGCCAGGATCTCGACGTTATGACTGCACGGCTCAACTATAAGTTTGGCGGTCCGATTCTTCTCAAATATTGATCACGTTCAAAAGGTGGATCGAACGCCCCGGCCTATGGACCGGGGCCTATTTTGGGTGCGCCAGGGATAGCACGGAGCGCCGCGACTGGCGCGGTTGACCGGAGGCTGACCCGGGATTAGGGAGCCGAAATCGCTCAGCACGATCGTCTCAAGATCGATGCGGTATCCACTTCTGCAACCCGCAAAGCGCTTGGCGGCTCGACAGTAACGAGAATACCAAGGGTTGCTGCGACAGTACTTTCAAAGGCACAGACCTGAGCATCCAGAGCGCCGTCGTTCAGCTCCAGCAGGAAGGCGAAACAGTCGTACGCGCCCGTGAAGGCGAGATCGAGGTGCCTGTCACGGTCACGCCGCTCGGCTCGATCGTCGCGGCTGGAGCACGCGCTCGGTGATTTCGATGACGGTAGGGCTATCGCCCTCGTCGGTGGATAGTGCCGTGGGCTTGCCTCGTAGCAGGCGCGCGAAGACGGCGACTTGGCTTTCGCCGCAGGGGTTGGCTGAAAAGCGCCGATAATGACGGAGGCGAAGAAGGTCCTTGGGAGGGATGTGGAGGGGGGCGGTGAGAACGCCATCGAAGCGTGATGAGGGAAGGAAAGGGAGGCCCGCTCGCAGACTGGCCAGAGCAAGGCTGACATTCAAGCGCGCCTGCGCGATCCGGGCCCGTCGTCGTTCCGTGCTGCGAGCCCGTGCTTGTCCGATCGGACACGGATGCTCGGCCGCAGTTGGCCTACAGTACCGAATGATCCCGGCCGGCTCAGCGCTGAACAAGTTGGGCGCCGGAAGGCAGCCGAGATCGCGGACCGGGTCGCCGCAATGGCGACGAGCTCATCTCCGGACCTGTGTCGATCCCGCGGGAATGATACCGCTTAGCTTGCCGCTGCCGCCTTGCCACGGCAAACGGCGCATCGCGGTCGCGATCGGGTCCGACGAGATCATCGAACACAGGCCGCCTCCGCTGCTGGCACGCGGCAAGGTTCCCCCCTGCGGCGTGGTAGTACAAGATTGATCGGCTCGTCCGCCTCTGTCCGCAGACCCGGACGTTCGGCAGCCCGGCTGTCAACATCCGGATCACTCGGACCTCGACCTGCTTTGGGGTGACGGCAACCAAGCCGGCCAGCACCCTGCCGTCCGACATCGCTCGCCAAGCGCCGATGCGGCTCGACCAAGAGATCGTCTGCCGCGGGCGGCGAGCAATGGCGTGAGCTGACAAACCGCAGACATGGACGAACTCCTGGTGAAGCGAGAAGGCGGTGTCCACAGCATGACGCGAGTCGACGGGACCACTGCCCCCGACCGACCAGAGGTTACCACCTTTCCGCCACTGGAAGACCATGAGCTTCATCGCGGCGCTTCGGCTGACCAGATCAGCGCACCCTGGTCGTCCGTTGCGCTCTCATCTGGAATGGCTCCGACCGCCCCAGCGCGCCCTGAGGCGCGGCGTGACGCAAGGCGCTTCCACATGACAATTTGAATTCGGGAAGTTCTTGCTGGATGGTCGCGCGACCATTGGAATTTTTGTGCACACGGGCGCTACCTTGGAGACGTATGTTTCTTTCTTCCTTTCACGGTTGACAGTTTTCTCTTGTCCTCCATAGGAAAGCATGGTCCCAGGATGCGCGTAGTACCCAACCGCGTCGCTCGAAACAATCGGATTACCGTTCGCCTTGTTATTCGGTAATGCGGCGACCTGGGGAGCGCTGTGGCGTAGAAATCGTAGGCGGCACAAATGAGAGCAGATCCGTATCGCTTCGAGCTGCAGAATCGACTTGAGACATTTGATGGAACTGATCGAAAATGAGCCACGCTTCGGAAGTGTCAGTTGAGCGGGTCACGATCCCAATTCTGCAGCGGTGGAAGCAGGAGCGGCGGCGTGTCACCATGACCACGGCCTACGATGCGGTTACGGCAGGCATCGCCGACCCCATCGTCGACATCATTCTTGTGGGCGACAGTGTTGGCAATGTCTGTCTCGGATTCGACAACACGTTGCCGGTCAGCATGGCAATGATGAACCATCATCTCGAGGCTGTTGCACGCACAAGGCCCCGTGCCTTGCTCGTGGCCGATCTGCCGTTTCTTAGCTTTCACCTTGGTCCGGAGGAGACGATACGCAACGCTGGAGGGTTCCTGCAGCGAGGCGCAGATGCCGTGAAACTCGAGGGCGGGGCCAAGCGCGTGGAAATGGTGCGTGCCCTGGTCGATTGCGAAATTCCTGTCATGGGCCATCTCGGCCTCACCCCGCAAAGCGTCAACGTCATGGGCGGATTCAAGGTGCAGGGCCGGAAAGCCGATGACGCTTTGCGGCTGCTCGATGACGCTCACCGTCTGCAGGAGGCCGGATGCTTCGCGTTGGTGCTTGAAGGCATTCCGGCCGAGCTAGCCCAGCGAGCGACCGAATCGCTATCGATACCAACCATCGGAATCGGCGCGGGTCCCGACTGCTCGGGCCAAGTGCTCGTATTCCATGATGTCCTGGGGCTGACCTTAGGTCATCGGCCCAAATTCGTTCGCGCCTATGCAGATGGCTTTCAGCTTTTACAAGCGGCGCTGTCGCGTTGGGCTGCCGATGTCCGCACCGGTGCGTTCCCGGCGCCGCAGGAGTCCTATCGGCTTCCTGAAAACCTGAGTGACATTATCGCAACCTGGGCTCCTCCCAACCCAACCTGATGTAAGGTGCAATGATGCAGACGGTTACCACGGTCGCTGAGCTTCGTCGTGAGCTCGCGAAGGCTTGCAGCGTGGGTAAACGCGTCGGGTTAGTGCCGACAATGGGTTATTTGCACGATGGCCATCTCGCCCTGATCGAGGCGAGCCGCGCGCAATGCGATATCACCGTCGTTAGCATTTTCGTCAATCCGACTCAGTTCGGACCAAACGAGGATCTCAGCAGCTATCCTCGCGATTTCCTGCGCGATGAAAAATTGTGCCGCGATGCTGGTGTTGCGATTGTGTTCGCGCCGGGTGCACAGGAAGTCTATCCGGCTCAATTCGAGACCTTCGTCGAGCCGGGCGAACTGGCGAAGCCACTATGCGGAGCTTTCAGGCCTGGGCATTTTCGGGGCGTCGCGACCGTCGTGTGCAAGCTGTTCAACATGGTGCATCCGGACGTCGTGTTTTTCGGGCAAAAGGATTTTCAGCAATGCGCGGTCGTGCGTCGCATGGCAACAGATCTCAATCTTCCCATCAAGATCGTCACCGTGCCAACCGTTCGGGAACCCGACGGGCTCGCGATGAGCAGCCGCAATCGGTATCTCAGCAAGGAAGAACGTCGGCGAGCGGTTGCCATCAGTCGTGGACTGTTCGCCGCGGCGGATGAATTCCGCTCAGGAGTGCGCGAGGTGGACAAGCTGATTGCGATCGCCGAGCGGCAACTTGAAATAGTTGATCGGCTGCAATACCTTGAACTTGTCGACGGTCATACGCTCAAGCGCGCCGAGAGTCTGCTGCGGCATCCGGCGGCGCTCTGCGTCGCAGCCTACGTTGGTTCGACCCGGCTGATTGACAACGTCCTGCTGGGACTATCAACCGTAGAGTTCTATTGATCCGAGCACCTGAAAGGTATTGATAAGTTCAACCCGCTTAGCGGCGTTGTGTGCTGCCCGCAGCAATAAACTCAACCCGTTTCGGCAGTATTGCTCCTTTCGCGTTGACCGGTATTGTATCGAGCTGCGCATTGTGAAACCGACCTGTACGGCCGCCTTAAGAAAGTTCTGCAAGCCGTAGGAAGTTTGCGAATAGTGCGTCCCCTTGCGGTGTGAGTATCGACTCCGGATGGAACTGCACGCCATATGTCGCTTGATTGCGATGGGCAAGAGCCATGATCTCCCCATCATCCGAGAGTGCTGTCACAGTGAGGTCTCGGGCAGATGACGGATCCAATTCGACGATGAGCGAATGGTAGCGCCCTACGCAAAGTGGGGATGGTAGTCCTTCGAACAGGCCCCCGCCTTCATGCGTGACATACGAGGGCCGACCATGCATAGGACGGCGTGCGCGCGTTACACGTGCGCCGAACTCGCTCCCAATGCACTGGTGTCCGAGACAGATGCCGAGAATTGGCACCTGACCGGAAAGATCGCGAACGACGGCTGTCGATATTCCAGCCTCATTTGGAGTGCCCGGGCCGGGGGAGATGACGATCGCGCGGGGCCTGAGGTCAGCAAGTTCGCTCACATGCATCGCGTCGTTCCGGACGACACATGTTGCTGCACCAAGCTTGCGGAAATATCGCGCAATGTTGAAGACGAAAGAGTCGTAGTTGTCGATGATGACAATCAAGATGCACCGGCGCCTTCAGCAATAAATGCGCGAAAAATGCGCTCTGCTTTTGCTAGGCTCTCCTCATATTCGGCGACCGGATCGGACATTGCCGTTATCCCGCCACCTGCATGAAAGGCGGCCTGGCCGGCATCGATCGTCACGGTGCGAATGGGAATATTTGAATCCATATGTCCATTGAACCCTATGTAGCCTATGGCACCGCAATACACCTCTCGCGCCACACGCTCGATCTCCAGGATAATTTCCATCGAGCGTACCTTGGGAGCTCCGGTAACGGAGCCGCCGGGAAAGCAGGCTCGAAGTAGGCTGACGGCGTCCTCTCCGCATGCCAGCTCACCCGTAACGACCGACACGAGGTGGTGCACTGATGCATAGGACTCGAGGTTGCACAATGACGGGACATGGATTGATTCGGGCGTGCAAACGCGCGAGAGATCATTGCGTAGTAGGTCGACGATCATGGTGTTCTCGGCGCGGTCTTTTTCCGAACCTGACAGCGTCTCAGCACGACGCCGGTCTTCCTCCCGATCAGCAGAACGCGCCATCGTCCCCTTAATAGGCCGCGTTTCGACCTGTCGACCGTGAAGCTTGAGGAAACGCTCGGGCGAACTCGATGCAATGGTGAGCTTGCCATACCGAAGGAGGGCGGCAAAGGGAGCCGGATTCACTCTCCGCAGCTGACAATAGAAGGCTATCGGATCGAACGAGTTCGCCAGGCGCGCGCTGAAGCGTTGCGCAATATTGACCTGGAAGGCGTCACCCGCCCGAATGAGATCAATTACGCTCTGTACTGCCGCAATGTATCCTTGGCGACTGAAATTTGAATGCCATAAGCCGGCTTGGCCTGGTGTCAAATCAGGAGGGGAGGCTGAGACTCTAATCAGCGCAACAAATTCTTCGGCTCTTCCGCGAGCTCTCTCACGCCGGCGAGCCGGATCCTGCTCCGGCCACCCGGTAGAAACGACCCAACATCTGTTATGGCTGTGATCGAAGCTTATCACGACGTCGTAAAGATGTAGGATTGCCTGAGGCAAGCGATGCCCCCCGATAGCCGGCACCGGCAATCGCTCCAGCGTCCTGTTCAGCTCGTATCCAAAAAAGCCGGCGGCACCGCCCTGGAAAGCCGGGAGATCGGCGCAGTGCACTTGCGGATAGTTGGCTAGCAGAGCGCGAAGTGCCACCCACGGATCGCCCACAATGGTCTCTCCGTTGCAAATGCCTTTCCCGTCCGCGATCATATAGGTGCAGAAGGGATCGCACGTCACATAGGAATGCTGCCCGAGCACCGCGTCTCTCGATGCGCTATCCAGGAACGTGAGGTGCCTCCGATGCGAGAGGCTTCGCATGGCTGTGACGGGCTCAATCCACTGCAGTTCCACTACATGCATTATTCTGTCGCTCAGCTCAGCGATACATCGGTGATCGTAATTCCGCCCGGCGAAGGCGAGCCTTATGGCCACCCAAAAGCCCTACATGCCTGACAATTAACCACGCCCGTGGGGAGGGCCTGCCGAACATACTGGCTCCGCATCTGCAGACATGCTGTAGTCGGCCGCGAGACGTAGCTCGCGGAGCGGTCTTACTTGCCGGATCGAATCTTGATAAAGCTCGTGCGCTTTATAGGCTTCGAGTTGGCCTTCGTCGTCGAATTCACCGTAGACGATCACATCAATTTCGTTGCCAAGCCGGTCACTCTTGCGGTTGCGAGCGACCTCAAGCCGCCGAGCGTGCGGGATTTTGGTGAGAACGGAAAGGCCCTCGATGATTTTGTCGATATGCGCCTTATCTTTTGCGGTGAAGAATACGATGTGTCGAATCATAGTTTACCGCCGGTAATCCCAAACATTGCGGCTTGAGGTCGCCGAAAGCGACAGAAGCCTCCTTCGCCAATCATGCAGGACTCGGGCAGCCGTTCAGCTGCTACCGCGCGGCAGGCGCCCTGTCGATCGCACTGCCCGGTGTTTAGCTGAATCAAGCTGGACCATGTCTGAGACGAAGTTTTCGCATCCAGTAAGAAGGCGCCTGATCATCAGTCCCCGGGAGAAGCTTAAGTATATGACTGCGTCGACGACCCTAGCTTTGCGTGGATGTCGTGCTTGAAACGATCTCACTTGCTGGATTGACGCATAAGAACTGCAGTAAAATGCGCTCGTTCGTCGAAAAGAGGCGGGGCGCCCCCTTCATAACGCTGCAGGGAAAGAGCGCCGCCTAGCCCTGAAGCGTTGATATCTAGGCATGACTTCAATTCTTAGAATTGCTATCCGGCTGATCACCGCAGCGAGATCGCTCGTGAAACTACACTCAAATTACGGAACGTAGCGATGGTCCGCCCCTGCCGCCGAGTTCACAAGTTCGCGATGGTCGTAGCATTGCGCATCGGGCCCGCAACGCTATCTCGCCCACTGGTCAGATCTCACTGTCGGGGCGACGAATTGTGCCCGGCCCCAAGACGCGTCCGGCCGAACCGCTCGAGCCCGGGCGGGATTAATCCTCACCTCGCACTCCGGGGTGAAGCCAACCAGTATGTTCTTGGAGGCTATTGTCTGGATCACGGCACCGGACCTGCGATGTCTCTCGACGGTCGCGATCGAGATGCGCACTCATGCACGCGGCCAAGCGATTTCAGCTGGGTCGGGAACATGCAAATTGGCCTGATCGACTACACTGCCAAGCGCTTGGCGCTGATGTGATGGGTACCGCGCTTCTTGGCCAAGAGACTTTCATCGCGCGGATAGCTTCCAAACAATGCGGACGTGCCCGCCTGGAATGGTCGGTCGGAAAATATGCATGTCTCTGACGCGCAGCTTGCTCTCCTCGATCAGGTTCATGACATGTCCAACGTCTCCCTGATCGGAGAAAATCACATACATCGCACCCTTCGGACTTAACCAGACGTGCGCCCCTCCGACGGCGGCGGCCATGACCTTGTGATCTTGATCGAAACACGAACGCTCGAGATCGTCATTGGCCTTGCGGTTCCAATAGGGGGCGGCAAAGATAATGGTATCAAATTGTGCTCCAGGTTGTAGCGCAGCATAGGTGTCACTCTCGAGGGCTTCTGCTCGATCTCCATAGCCTAATCGCTCTATGTTTATCTTCGTCGAGAGAACGGCCTGCGGATTTATGTCGAGAGCGACTAGACGTCTTGCCCCGGCACGGAGTGCTGCAAGGCCCAGCACACCGGATCCGCACCCAAGATCGAGTACCGCCGCGCCGGGCTCGATGTGCCATTTCGAGATCAGTGCGTCCGGTGCGTGACTCAGGCGCGGTGACAAAACCCCGGGCAGGATGTGCAAAGACATGCCGCCGACTTCCACATCGTGCGGATCATTGTTCAAACGCAGTTCGGCCAACATTGCATCGACGTCTGTTGTTTGGCTGCGTACGGATGCGCCGAGTTGGGTGATCATTTCAACCTCCATGAGTGCTTAGCGAGCGGCGGGAGTAGTCCAGGGCAGCAACACGGTGGGCCAGACGCGTGCGAAACCGGCAAGCCGTTCAACGTTAAACTCGATCATCGGGCTGAGAAGGGTGATCCGCTCGGGGGCGGTGTTGCACCTCTCGGATATGGCCCACGGAAGATATTGCTCATCTGGCCGCGCCCACTCGCTTGCTGTCGTAGCTCTCAATAGCAACGTCCGTGCCAAGCGTTGGCGGGATTAATTTCGAGCTGGGTCTAGACATGCGCCCGCACAGCGGTTGAAATTGAAGTGCTGCAAACTCCTTGACGTGAAACGTGGTGCCTCACGCGACAGAAGAGCGCAGTTTCCGGGCCGTTCCAACCGTACGATCGAGCGCAAAAGTCCGCGGCCCCCGGGACGCTGATCACAAGCGCCCTACCGTGAGCTCGCAACACGTCTGCTTAGCCGTCAGAAGGCCCCGAGCTCTCGATCGGCATCTTCTTCCGTGATATCGTCGTGCCGCTGATGTCTGGACGGCGAGACGCGTTCTCATCTTGGTTGTCGCGCCATCCATGTATGCTTGAGAACAAAATGTCGGAATAGGACAAGGCCTGAGCCGTACGTGTGTTTGAAATGCGGAGCGCACCATATTTCGCGAGCGGCACGGCAATTCCTGGATCAGCAACAAGAGCTGCCGCGCCGCCGCCGGGGAGCGGCGCCATTCCTCAGCCCGCTTCGTTCCGCAAGCTGGCAATTGGCTGGCTCGGACGACGCTCCCGGTGGTCATCGCCTTATTGCTCCTGTGGGACGCGGCTCCCAGGCCGGGGCGCCGATCGGTTGCCGCCGATCGTCACCGCCGCCTTGCCGATCGGGCTGCCCGAGCTGGCATGGATGAGCCACTCATGGGATGCCAATCCAAGCGATCCCGCCCCGGCACTGCAAGCGAGCAGGCGCTCGTCGAATGTCACCGAGGTGCCATAGTCGCGCTTTCCGCTTTGATGATCATGACCATCGGACCGGTCGGAATGGTCGCGCTAGGTTGGCGTGCGAATTTAAGCATCGCGGTTAGATCGAGTAGATCGATGCTGCCCGCATTGTACAACGTCGCGCGATGTGAATTCATCAATGCAGGGCGTCACGATGTGATGCGGCTTGTGCGTTCGGCAATCAACCGGTCGTGTAGGCCGGCAATCCGTGCGAGGATCGAATCGGTTGCGGCGAACGTGCCGGTGTCGCTGTCCAGTCAATCGATCGAGGCGCAGACCAGGTTCGGACCTCGGCTCGGTGGCAACCTAAACCGATGGCCCGCAAGTTGCTTAAGTAAGTGCCGTGCCTCTCCCGGCGTCGCCCGCGCGAGGACGCACCAGATGTCCCGAATGGAGTGGAATCGAGGAAACTAGGCCATGCTGATGCTCATGGGCCGCTCGGAGGCCGTAACGACCGAAGCCGTGCATTTTGCCCAGTCCATGCTGGAGGGCTCGGCGACGGCATTTTACGAAGTCGACGAGGGCTACAACCTCCGGCGCTTCCTCCTGGCGCGCATTCCGGAGCCGTTTCATCTACAGTATCTCGAGGGCATGAGTGCCTTCGACCCGCAGCATCCGACTCATGCGGGTGACCTTGCGGTGGCGCGCCTCAGTAAGACGATGGCCGGCCAGCAAACAGGCGAGACAGCGCTCTACCGCTCGTTCATCGACCAATGCGGCATCGTCGACATGCTCGATTTTTTCTTCCGGCGCGACGACCAAATCGTCGCCGGGATGAGCGTCGTATGGGATAGGGAGGCGAGGATCCCGGAGCGCGCCGTGACCATCGCCGAGAAGATCCACCAGTACCTCCAGTTCAACCTGGTCGGCCGCGCCGCCGCGTCCGAGGACGGGCAGCGCTATGGGCTGACCAGCCGCGAGATGGACGTGGTACGGCTGTTGTGCTGCGGCCGCACCAATTGCGAGATCGGCGAGTGCCTTAAGATCGGCCAGGCGACCGTTAAGACGCACCTCATCCACATCTTTCAAAAGCTCGGCGTGGAGACGCGCTCCGCGGTGGTGGCGCTGATGGTGCGGCCGAATTAGCGGCCACGCTTGCCTTCATCAACCAGTCGCAAGGCCGTGGTCGATCGCGTGAGCGATCGTCCTGGCGTCCTCGGCCGTAATAATCAACGGCGGAGAGAGGATAATATTGCTGCCGGAGACGCGAACCATCACGCCGGCATCGTAGATCGCATCGGCGATCTTTCCGACGCGCTTCTTGTCGAGCGCGTTCTTGCTGCCGCGGTCGGCGACCAGCTCGAGCGCGGCCATCAAGCCCTTGCCACGCACGTCGCCGACGATCTCGTGCTTTTGCTTGAGAGCCGCGAGCGCCTCGTCGAGGATGGCGCCGTAGGCCTCGGCCCTGGCGTCGAGCTTAAGCCGCTTTGTTTCGGCAACCGCCGCGATACCGGCCGCACAACCGACCGGATGGCCGGAATACGTGTAGCCATGGCCGATCGAGCCGAAGCTCGTCTCGTCGCTCTCGAACGCCTCGGCGATTTTATCGCCGATCATCGTGGCGCCCAGCGGGAAATAGCCCGATGTGACGGCCTTGGCGATTGTCATCATGTCCGGCTTGACGTTCCAGAGCCGCGCGCCGCACCATGCCCCGGTGCGGCCGAAGCCGGTGACGACCTCGTCCGAGATCAGGAGGATGCCGTAGCGGTCGCAGATCTCGCGCACCAGTCCCATGAAACTCAAATGCGGCACGATGACGCCGCCGGCACCGAGCACCGGCTCCATGATGAAGGCGGCGATGGTGTCGGCGCCCTGGAATTCGATCTCGTCGAGGAGCGCATTGGCGCAGAGCTGCGCGAGCTTCGCAGGGTCGGTCTCGTTGAAGGGATTGCGGTAAGTCCAGGGCGAGGGGATGTGGTAGACGCCCGGCAGCAGCGGCTCGTAGTTGCGGCGGAAATTGGCATTGCCGTTGACGGATGCGCCGCCGAAATGCGTGCCGTGATAACCCTTCTTCAGTGCCAGGAATTTGGTGCGGTCGCGCTGGCCCTTGATCTTCCAATATTGCCGTGCGAGCCGCAACGCGGTCTCGACGGAATCGGATCCACCCGAGGTGAAGAACGCGCGCACCATGCCCTCCGGCTTGAACCATTCGGTGAGCTCATAGGCGAGCTCGATCGCGGGTCCCGTCGAGACGCCGCGAAAGCCGGAATAATAGGGCAACTCCTTGAGCTGGTCGGCGATCGCCTTCTTAATCGGATCGCAGCTGTAACCGAGCGTCACATTCCAGAGCCCCCCGACCGCGTCCAGCACGGTCTTGCCTTCGATGTCGGTGACGTGGATGCCCTCGCCCTTCATGATGATCCGCGGCGGATGGTCCTGCATGTCTTTGGGATGCGCCATCGGATGCCAGATCCGGCGGGCATTGTTCTCGATGAGAAAATTGATTTCGGGCATGGATGGCTCCGCTGTCGAAAGGCAAGGCCGCATGTGGAGTGCCTGCCGGGAAGAAGTTCTGGGGATGTCGAACATCGAACCAGACGGTCGAGAGGCCGCAGGCGATCGCACCCTTGATGTTGCGTTCCTGGTCGTCGACGAACACGCAGGCCTGCGGCGCGAGCTCGAGGGCATCGCACACGGCGCCATAGGCGTGGGGGTGGGGCTTCAGGATGTCGGTATGCGTGGCGTCGACGATGCTCTCGAATGCCCAAGCAGCGGCCGCTTGCGCCGAAACTCCGCGCCTTAGAAGAGGTCGAGGCTGGTTGGAGAGAATGGCGACCTTGCGGCCGGCTCCTCGCGCGATCCGGATGGCGCCCGGCTTCGGGGCGGATGATGAGCATCGGATCAGCGCCGCGCGACCGACGGACGAAGGTCTGCATATCCCCCCGGTCCTCGCCGATGAGCTGCCGACCTCCCGGCTGTGAGTCAGCCAATGGTCGCGCTCGGACAATTCTCGGCGCTGCATCGCCGACCAGAGCGGATCGGTGTCCTCCGCGAATGGCCAGCGCCAAGTCAGTGCTCCCTTGGCAACGCCGCGCGGCCTCCGTCGCATCATGCGTTTCGAACAAGGTTTTTAAGATCACCCCGCCGAAATCCAGCACCAGCGCCCTTGGCGCGGATATGCTCATGTCTGCTCCGCTGGAACCTTGCCGGCTGGAACGATGCCGTCTGCCACCCAGCGGTCGAAGATCGCCAGGATCTTCGCGACGAAGCCCGGGTGATTGATGTGGTCCTTGATCACGTGAAGCTCGATTGGCGGGCGGATCGCCGCACGCATTTCCGTGACGAAGGCGCTGAGGCCTTCGGGATCGTACAGCGTCTCGCGGTCCTGATCCCATCGCTGGATGCCGCCGAACGGAAGGACGAAAGCTACTGGCGCCGTCGCCTCCGCAAGCTTCGCGGCAATAGCGCGCGCGATCCGTCGGCGATCGACGGCACCGGAGCTCGCGGACGCAAGCAGGCGGTTATGCGCATGGAACGGACGATCGGCGAGTTCCGTCGGCACCGGCAGCCAGGCGGGAAAGTCCACCATGTCGATGGCGCCGGGCGCAACGATTTGCGGAATGCCGTTCCGGCCTGCATTCATCAGACGGTCCGAGCCGGAGTTTACCACCGAACCCATCACCTGGTTGGCGACCTCCTGAAGGCTGAGGTCGAGCACCGCGGCAAATCCGCCTTGCGCTGCGATCGATTCCATCGCACGGCCGCCCATGCCGGTGGTGTGGAACACCACGACCTCGTAGCCGCGAGCCTCGAGCTGCGGCTTCAGCTCGACCATGTAGCTGAGGCAGCTCTTACCGAGCGAAGTCAGCGCTAAGATCGGGCCTTCGGGCCGCAGCCTGATGGCGCCGCGGGCCGCGCCGACGATCGCGCCGCAGGCCTGCGACAGCACCGCCGTGCAGGTGACGTTGAGGCCGTAGAGGCCGCCGGCCCACAGGATCATCATCAGATCGGCGGCGATGCGCTCGGGGGGAATCAGATGAGAAAAGGCGATGGTCGATACGATCAGCTTTGGAAAGCCGAGCGGCAGGGCGAGCGCGACCTCGAGCGCGAGGTCGGTGCCCATGGTGCCGCCGATCGCGATCATGGCGTCGATCCGGCCGTCGTCGCAGAGTTGCCGCGTCAGCCGGGCGGCGCCGTGCGCCATCAAGGTCATCGACGAATTCTCGTCGCCGCTCGCGATCACGGCGGCGATCGTCGTGTCGGCGGCGGCGGCAACCGCGTGCTTGTCGTGCGCTGCCTTGTAAGGGGGATCGCCGAGCACGCTGACGTCCATCAAGACGGTCTCGCCGCCGGCGCCGGCAATGCAGCGCTGCATGAACAGGAGTTCGTCCGACTTAGTGTCGCCGGTGCCGATCAGCAAGATGCGAGGGCGTGATCTGTTGGTCATTGGAAGGCCGGTGTCAGCGAACGGACGCGCAACGGCCCATGTCCGAGCGCAGATGAATGTTGCCGCAACGTTATGGATTTGCTGCGATGCATGATATCCACCTATCGGTGGATTTGTGAGAAATGTCGCATCGAGGCTGTATGAAGCGCATGATCGCGGTCGGCGGCGCAGCCGCCGATCCAACGTTTCACTCCGGGCTTTCTCATGTTGCAATCCGACATCAACGCGCGGCGAACCGCAGCCATCTCTCCGCGGCAGCACTTCATTGCAGGCGCCGCGGTCGAGGGCGCAGGCGGCGCGCGGCTCGACGTCATCTCTCCCATGGACGGCAAGCTGCTGACTCCGATCGCCGACGGCGGTGTCGCCGATATCGACCGCGCGGTACAGGTGCGCGAAGAGCCTGCGACAAGGGAGCATGGTCGCGCGCCGCGCCCGCGGAACGCAAGAAGGTGCTGTTGCGCCTGGCCGAGCTCGTCGCGCGTCATGCGCTCGAGCTTGCCGTGCTCGGCGTACGCGACAACGGCATCGAGATCGGGATGGCGTACAAGGCCGAGCCGCTGTGGCGACCATCCGCTACTACGCGGAGGCGATCAACAAGATCTACGGCGAGATCGCGCCACTTTCTGTCATGATCGGCGCCTGGAAGATTGGCTCGGCGCTTGCCGCCGTTAACGGCAGACCTCTCCGTAGAGCTCCTGCGATCGCGAGCCGCGGACGCGTCGCTCTCCGGAGGCAAATCGATGCATTGCATCATAGCACGTTCCACGCTAGAGCAGCCGAAGTCATTGTGCGTCATTATCCCTATAGGTTGAATGAGGAGGTTCGCTATCAGCCCCAAGGTCCACCAGGGGTGGAGCAAGTGGTCCACCGGGTGATTTACACCATAATTCAATGTATGCCCATCGAGGCAGACGGACGTCTTAGATATCGCATCAAAACCACGTCCGAGAATATCGAGAGAGTCGTGGCGGAAGATCAGCTGTCGTACTCTCTGTAATTTAGCGCGCTTGTACTGGTAGGAGTTTCGTCGTGCTGAATGATCGAGAAAATATCTTGACGGCGCTCCGAGAGAAACCGCTCAAACTGTACGAGGTCATGAAACGCGCCAATATCATGAATCAGGAAGCTTGCCAGTCCCTCCTCTTGAAAATGCGAGACGAGGGTTTGGTGAAGTTCGATATCCACAAAGGTCGATGGCTGATCGGATGATTACGGAATTGCGGTGACCTTCTAAGCATCTCTCCAACCTCGTCGTCTGGGGCGCAGGGTGTGGCGCTAGCTCAGCTTGCGTGCCGTTCAGCGGCTCCCATCGGCGCCACACGGTCAGCCTTGATACGGAGCGCCGCTTGACGGCTCAGCCCGGTATGGCGCTGGTGCCTGCCTCAAGCTCAAGCATGTTGCGGACGGTCTGTAGCTGGTCACGCGTGAAGCTTGGCTTGCGGCCAAGATAGTCGAACGAGGTTCGCCTTGGCGTGTGCGATGCCCGCTGCTTGTGCTTCCTTCTTGGCCTCTGCCGGTCTCTGGGAGAGAGAGAAGACCATAAGTTCCGGCCCCAAGAGTCATCCCCGAGGCCGGCTTTTTTGCAGAATTACAGTGTCCCTCGTGAAGACGACCCATTTTCTAGCGTCTCGCGTTTATTATGAGCCGGGTCATTATGAGCCGGGTCGAGGCCGCTTGCGACCAGGCGGTCGAGCGCCACGGCCTTTCTCAACCAGCCCAGGACATGGTTGTTCGGCCGCTTCAAGTAACTGCGCCAACTCGCGCTTAGCAAGACAAGCTGACGTTGTTGCTGCTCGCTGCCGAATGTCACGCCTCCCGTTCCTTCTTAAATGGGGGCAGTCATCGTTCTATATTTGATGACAAGTATTGCCGCACTCACCCAAGGAGGTCGCCCGAAGGCGGCCTGAGTATCTGAAAGCGCCGATCTAGATCGTCCTCAAATCACCCGCTGCAGCATTGCTGCCGCTCTGGGTCCCGGGTGAAAATAGATGGGAAATTAAACCTGCCAACCCAAGCACGGCTGCTTGCACTCCTCAGGCTGGGCCGGTGAGGCCGTGACATTGTCTGACGTATTGAAACGAGGCCCTGCCGGACCGAAGCTGGGCAATTGCAGCACTTGATTTCGAGCTCTTCAAGAGCGGCAGTCGATGAGGATAGATATGCCACAGCGCCCATCAATAGCTATCGACGTACAGCAAAAGGATCCGTGACGAGCAGCTACGAGAAAGAGGAGGAGCCAACAATGCCCCGATACTCGGAAAATCGTCGAAAGAACGGAGCGGCGCGTTGCGCTCTGTGTGGTGGCAGGCTCGGTCTCATCCGCCACTAGTCGTGGCGAACTCCCCTTTGTTCGAGGAACTGCGTCGATCTGTTCAGAGCACGCCGGGAAGGCGACAGCAATTGGATAGTCCGGATTCAAAATCGGCATCCAGCGGCTCTCAGAAAATCGGCCCCGCAAGCTTTACGATGTTCCGACTCTCGGTGGTTGCATTAAAAGAAAAGTTGCTTGCATATACTGCAAATGCTGATCAGTGAGCGGATCCGGCGCACGTGCTTTCTTTGGGCCGCTGATCCGCCAACATCTGTCAACTACGGGGGAAATCATGAGTACGTCCATTGAGCTCTGCTATCTGCCGCAACGGAGGCGCTCAGGGCCCCCCGCGTCAGCGTGGGCCGGTTGTAGGCTTCATTAAACCGCCCATCCGGCCATTCCTGGCAGCACAAACATGGGTCCCGCCAACATCAACCAGTGAGGATACTCGATCCGAGGCAGCATCGTTATTACATTTGTGTCCTTACCGAGCCTGCGCGGCTTTTCCTTGTGCCGATTTTACGATATTTTCGCCTGCATGTCCGACCACAAGTTTTGTCCGCCGTTTTCAGAATTGTCCCTCATCATGGATAGGGTGGCACCGGGTTGTCGTATCATGTTGGCTGAGTCGGCTGGTCGAACATTATCCGGCAAGCTCGGCGTTGTCCTTGCGCTAGGCTCCACCGGCAACAGGGTACGTGTGCTCTTAGACGGCTCCAAACAGCCGCTCACACTTCAGATTCGCTATTTGGATCTACTTGACTGGGGGCATGCCGACTAAATCAGCGTGCCGTTATCGGCCCGCGCGCCTCGCGACCAGCCTTTCTTTTGTCGGAATTCCCGCAGTAGTTTTGGTTTTTGAAAAATGGAGACGTTACGTGGCTATGGGGACAGTGAAATGGTTCAACCCGACGAAAGGGTACGGGTTCATTCAACCTGACAACGGCGGCAAGGACGTCTTTGTTCACATCTCGGCAGTTGAGAAGGCCGGTTTCACCTCACTCGCGGAGGGGGCTAAGGTCAGCTTCGACATCGTGAACAATCGCGGAAAAGACTCGGCGGAAAATCTACGGATCGGGTGAGCCGCAACCGCTCGCCCCGTTTGCGGCTGGGCGCCCCTTCGTTATCGCCGCTCTGTCCGCATGTAAGGGCTGCGCTCTGAGACCTATTGGAGGTCGGGGGCGGCGGCCCCCGTCCGCGAAGCCTCGATCCGGAGCGGGGTCTCTGGGAGGCGCTCAGCCACCACTGCCCAGGCAATGACGGCGAGCGCGAAAACGGCTGCCGCCAAAGTCCGAGGATACCGCATCATTGTGTCCTTGCTGGTATCGAAGTCCCGATCAGGTTGAGCAGCGCTTGGTGCTCCGGACCTTGCGCTGTCCCGCAGGAATTTGCCCATTCAATGAACGACGTCGGTCCTCCACAGCCGGCATTCGGCTGATGCTGCACGACTGGCGAGCTCGAAAGCGGTTGCTGCGTTAAATGCCAGACGTCGCCTTGCTGCTTTCATACAGGACCAGATCGCTCATAGGAGCTAATAGCGCCCCTGAGGCCGCCTCAAAAATCAGCGAGCTCATTTAACCGCCTTCATTGAGCTCGGCTTAGATGTCGTTCATCGACAGGTCTCTGCCGTTCGGTTCCTTGCGGCTGTGACGTCATTTAAGAGGAACGCGCCGTCGTTGGATGTGCCTTGAAAACCAGTCGCTCTGATGAACAGCTTGCCTTGGTCCGGGAGCGATTCCATAAGTTTTGAGCGTTAGGAATAAAGATCGCCCTTCCATTGGTGCTGCCCGGAACACTTGCGGCTGAATCTCCGTTTACCCGGCTTAGAAGGTCGTAGAGGTTTCCGGTGCCAGAAATAACGAGCTCGGGCGGGATAAAGACGGATTTGTTCTCCCAGCATCTTAGGATCAGCAACGTTTCCCTGTTTCGCCCTAGAGCATTGCAACGAGTTGATCGCTGTCATCGATCGGGGATTTTGCCCTTCGAAACGTCCACTTAGCTTTGACGGGAGTGGGCTCGGTGGTTGAGTCTTGATCTTCGCCCTTTTCCCGATCTGTCGAAGCACTTCAATCTGTCTGCGTCGCTCGGGATCTTCTTGCAGACCGCGAATGCCAACGGCTCGAACTGAGCTTCAGCCGTCGGGGGCCAAGTAGTCGAGAGCAAGAGCGCCATCAAGCCGGCTGCAATTTTCGACCTCATTCTGATTCCCCAATCACTCACCCCGAATTCAACCGCAACCGAAGCGGGAGGGCAAGTCACAGTGCAACAAAGCGCATAACGATCCATTGCGCGAAGTCGCTGTCGCGCGATCCCTGTCGTTTTTTACAGGTGCGGGCCGTCCCGAGATGTGGGCATGATCATGGTTAAAGGACGAGGGCCGGCGGCTATGCGACGCTACTACTTCCCAATTTTCCACAACGGAGAGACACAGGCGGAGGATGTGGGGGAGCTATTTCGCTCTGCTGAACTAGCGGTCAAATACGCCGCCCTTGTCGCTCGGGATATCGCCAGCGATCCCGAATATCACCGTGATGCGGGCACGGTCGTAATCGTGGTTGACGCCTCCGGTGCTGAGATCGCGCGGCATAGGCTCGGGAGTGTTGGCACTGCTGTCTAGCAGGATGGCGTCGAGCGTTGCTGGGTTCAAGGACGCCAAGGCGCGGCGGTGGCGATCCCGCCGGTCAGCGGCGAGCAAGCGTTGCGCCAGGGCCAAGTCGAGGTGAGTGCGCTAAGCGGCGTCTTTGCGCGACAAAGCCCTTGAGCGCGGCGGCATCCGTTCGCTTTCTAATGACACCGATCTGTTCGGCCAGTTCACCGACGGTGCCTATGTACTGCGGGACAAATTCATCAACGACAATCCCAATGCATCGCGCAGGCTGGTGGAGGGATTTCGCGGGCCATCGAATGGGCCCAGACCACAACGCCGGAAGAGGTGCGGGCCCGGTTCGACAAGATCATTGTCGAGCGCAAGCGCAACGAGGATGCCTCCTCGATGAAAATACTGGAAGAGCACCGGCGTTGCGGCCAAGACGGCGTGATCTCGGATAGCGAGATCCAGATGTGGATCGACTGGCTGTGAAGGACGGCCTATTCAAGCCGGGCCAGGTCAAGGCTTCCGACACCTACACCAATGCGTTCAACTATTTCCGTCCGGAAGGACGGCGGAGGCCCGATGACCACTGTGAAGATCCGTTTCGAGCATGTCCGCAAGGAGTTCGTCGTGCGCGGCGAGGGCCGCGGACCAGGCCGTCACTTCGCCGCTCTGGAGGACATCACGCTGGATGTTCGCTCCGGCGAATTCCTCGCCCTGGGTGGCCCAAGCGGCTGCGGGAAATCCACGTTGCTCGATCTGCTAGGCGGGCTCACGCTGCCGACCGGCGGCCGGATTCTGCTCGATGGCCGGCCGATTGCCGGACCCGGTCGCCACCCCGGCATCCTGCATGCACTGTGTCCCCGGCGTACCGCCGAAGAGAACGTCGAGTTCGGTCTCGATATCGCCGGGCTCAAGGCCAGCAGCGTCTCGACATCGCGCGGCATTTCCTCGACCTGGTCGGGCTGTCCGGCTTTGCCGACCGCTGTCCGCATGAGCTCTCCGGCGGCATGAAGCAGCGTGTCGCGATCGCGCGAAGCCTCGCCTACGATCCCGAGGGCTGCTGATGGACGAGCCGTTCGCCGCGCTCGACGCCCAGACGCGCGATGCTGCACGGTGAGCTGCTGCGGATCTGGCGCGCCACCGGCAAGACAATCGTCTTCATCACCCACGGCATCGACGAGGGCATCGTACTCGGCCAGCGGGTGGCGGTCATGAGTCCCGCCCGGGCCGGATCAAGCAGGTGTTCGACATTCCGGATGGGCACCGCAGCGAGGCTGACGACGTGCGCTCAGTGCCTGAGTTCGGCAGCGTGCGCCACGAGGTCTGGAGCCTGTTGCGAGGAAGTGCTGAAAGCACAGCAGGCACAGTTCGCTGGCGGAGCTGGTGCGCGCACCGATCGCAAAGTGGAGGAGGTCGCCCATGTCTAGTCTCGAAATATTGACATTGCTGGAGTTGCGCACGGGCGCCGAGAGCCGCTCACCAGCGTGGCAAGACCGGCATCGCCGGCGGTGGACCGGATCCGCGCCGCGGCCCGCGGGCTGCCTGCCTTCGGGCACCGCTCATTGCTGCTGATTTCCCTGTTGGCGGCGTGGGACGCGGCTCGGAGGCTCGGGCTGATCGATCCCGTGTTCCTGCCACCGCTCTCGGACATCATTGCTGCGGGCTGGCAGCTTGCGCAAACCGGCGAGCTCTATGATGACGTCTCCGCCAGCCTGCTGCGTGCCCTGAGCGGATTTTTGATTTCGGTCGCCTTGATCGTCCCGCTTGGCGTGGCGGTCGGTTGGTATGCGCGAGTCGGCAATCTCGTGAACCAGTTCATCGAGATCTGCCGCAACACCGCGCCGCTGCCGGTCTTGTTGCTCGGAATCGGCGAGCTGTCGAAGATCACGATGTTAATCTATAGCTGCGCCTGGCCACTCCTGCTCGATACCATTGCCGCGGTGAAACAGGTCGATCCGCTGATCAAGTCCGCGCGGACGGAGCCTAAGTCAGCGATTGATGAGTTATGATGTCATCGATCGCTGACATTTACAAATTGTCAACGAACGCCGACTTATGCTAAAGTAAGCGAACGTTGACATTTGGAGATCCCATGCTCGTACGCACACCGGCCGAACTCGGCGCCGTCCTTCGCGACCGGCGCAAGAAGCTCAAACTCGATCAATCGACGTTCGCCAAGAGCATTGGCGTCAGTCGCCAATGGGTGATCGAAGTTGAGCACGGTCACGCGCGCGCTGAACTCGGTCTGATCCTTCGCGCCCTTGACGCCCTGGACATTCGCCTGGACGCGGGCACCGAACAAGCGCCCGCCCGCGGGGCCACCAGGCCAGCCGTCGATATCAACGCCATCGTGGCCAACGCCAGGAAGAAAAGGGCATGACGAGCGAACTTGTTGCTCTGCTGGACGGCCGGGAAATCGGCCGCGTGCGCAATGACGCCCGCGGCCGGCTCACCTTTGTCTATGACAAGGACTGGCGCCAGGCCGGAGGAGCCTATCCGCTGTCACTGTCCATGCCGCTCGCGGCCGAAGAGCACGGACCTTCCGCCGTGCAGGCTTTCCTCTGGGGACTCCTGCCCGACAACGAACACGTGCTCGAACGGTGGGCCCGACGATTTCAGGTGTCCGCGCGCAACGTGTTTGCCCTTATTTCCCATGTCGGCGAGGATTGCGCGGGAGCCATTCAGTTCATCACGCCCGATCGGCTCGAGGCCTTGCGAAGCGGCGCCGAAGACAAGGTCGAATGGCTTGACGAAACGGCGATCGCCAAACGCCTGCAGACCTTGCGCGAGGATCACGCCGCATGGCGGTTGCCGCGCGATGCCGGACAATTCAGCCTTGCGGGTGCCCAACCCAAAACCGCCTTGCTTCTGCAAAAAGGCAGGTGGGGAATTCCCTCTGGGCGCGTTCCGACGACGCATATCCTTAAACCGCCGAGCGGCCATTTCGATGGACACGCCGAAAATGAACATATCTGCCTCATACTTGCGCGCAATGTCGGTCTGCCCGTCGCCGACACCCAGGTGATGCATTTCGGAAAGGAAATCGCCATCGTCATCGAGCGCTACGACCGGCAGTTCAGTGGGAACGAGATCGTCCGTGTCCACCAGGAAGATATCTGCCAGGCGCTCGGCATCCTGCCGACCATGAAGTATCAAAACGATGGCGGACCAAGCCCTGCCGATGTGATCGAGCTTTTGCGCACCTACTCCACGGATCGCGTCGCCGATGTTGACACGTTTGTCGACGCTCTAGGCTTCAATTGGCTGATTGCGGGTACGGATGCTCATGCCAAGAATTATTCGCTGCTGCTGGCCGGAGGCCCTCACGTACGGCTCGCCCCGCTCTACGACATCGCCAGCATTCTTCCCTACGATGACGTCGATCTGCAGAAGATCAAGCTCGCGATGAAAATCGGCGGTGATTACAAGCTCAGCCAGATTGGTTTACGCGATTGGCAGAAGTTCGCGCGCGAAACGCGCCTCGATCCTGACAAGGTGATCGCTGGACTGATTTCCATGGCCGAGCAGCTTCCGGACATTGTAGCCGCCGTACGGAAACAAGCGCAGAAAGACGGATTAGACAATGCTATCATCGCGCATCTCGTCAAGCACCTGATCGCAAGAGCCGGGCAATGCCGTCGACTGCTCGGTGAGGCATAGTTTCCGGCGACGGCCGCCAGCAGCATCGGTCGACATGTCGTTTCGAAGCCAACGGCAGCAACAGCATCAACACCGCCGCGATCGGCATGCCCATATCGACGTCGATCTCGACTAGGATCGGTGATTGCTCGCGATCCGTGGCAGCCGCGTAGTCACCGCGGCTGGCGTCACCTCACGTTCGGCGTGTCCTTTCAAGGCTCCGGCAGATAGCGATTTCTCCTCCGCGGACTTTCCCAATTCGGCGGGGCAATTGTAGGTCGTCTTTTTGGCACGGCCCTATGCGCCCGGCAGTCCCGTGGCCACGGCTGCGCAATCACGACGACTAGGCGTCTCGCCTTAAGAGGCGCCGGATTAGCAGGGCTGAAGATGAAATAGAGCAGGATCGCGGCCACGACGACTGTCCAGCCGATTGGCGTGGCGAGAGCCCATACTTGCGTCGGCATCGGACGAACTTCTGGCGCAGGACAGCGGCCGCTTGAACCCGCCTCAAACTGTCTTCGAGAGAAAAGACCTTACCCCGGGGGCCGCCATAATCAAACGCTGAACTCGCCACCCCGTGAAGTCAAAAACGATTCGAATGCGCATGGAACAATTATGACGTTGCGAGAGCGACACACCTGACAAGCTAGGCCAGCACTGGTGGAGAACTTTTCCTCGGCCGGATGCCAACCATTTGGCACAGAACAGAAATGAGCGACAGTACCCATATTCGCCTGCACGGAGGGTGACGTAATGCCAGCTGCTAGTCGGCAGTCCCAGCCTGATCGGAGAGGTCTTCCACCATACTCACGAACATGTGCGAGTCCTCCCCGGGGGCGCCAATCTGCAAACGCCTCCACGAGATCACCCGGCGGCCACGAACTGGATTGCAGATAGTACAGACAATAGGCTCGAGCTGCTGGCTTTGCGCAAGTAGCTGCTGGTCGCGCTTTTCTATCAGCTCGGCCGTTTCCGAAGAAAACAATTCGCGCGCGGTCTTGCCGACAATGTCGGTGCGCGACAGCCCCATCTGCCGTTCGGCCGCTTTGTTGATGAACAGATAGCGCAGACTGCGCGCGTCCTTGGCTATGATACCTTCGCGCACGTTCTCGACAATCGTGGCGAGCAGGCGTTCGGTACGCTCGAGAATACGCTCGTGCTGCCGCTGTTCCGTGACGTCCTCCTGGACGGAGACCCAGCCGCCGGCATTAATAGGCCGTTCATAGATTTTGACGATCCGACCGTCGTCGAGCGTTACCTCGTAAGCTGCCTGCTCCCTCTTTCCGATCCGAACGAGAATGGCGGAAACGTACTTTTTGATGTCGCCGCTGAACAGCCCGTGCTGCAGGATCTCCCCGAGCGACGCCCCTGAGTCGATGGTCTCGGGCAGATTATACATGCGCCGGTAGTTGCTGTTCATTGCAATCACACGTGCCTTGCCATCGACCATGATGAGGCCTTGCGGCATGCTGTTGATGACGGCGGAGAGCTGCCACTTTTTAACTTGGTACTCGTCGTTGAAAGCGTCGCGCTCGGCCATTGCGGCGTCGCGCTGCTTGGTGAGGTCCAATTCAAGTTGTTCGAGCTCAAAAACTTGAGCGACAGCAGCGCGGAACTTCTGCACGGCGCGCGCCAGATGGCCGATTTCGTCGTGGTCTCGCAGATGTGGCACCTCGCTTCCGATGTCCCCGGTTCCGATACGATCGGTCGCCTGGGCAATGTCTGAAAGCCGCGCCAGCACTGAATCCCGGATCACAAGAACATGGAGCGCGGCAAGCACCAGCGCCGCCAAACCCAGCATGAACAGGTACCCTGCCGCACAGCGATTCTTTTGCGCGAGCCCATCTGCTTCGCGAGTGCGTTCGTTGTAGCCGCGCTGCAACGCTTCCAGATCCGCATTCAGCCTGCTCCGAACCGTGCTGCTAGCTTCGGTGTCCCCGAACTCGCGGGCAGCTGCGGGGCTAATCTCCACCGCCCGGCGCACCAACTCCTGGCGGAAATCGATGAATTGGGCAATCCGCCGTTTGAGCGATACGAACTGTTCGAAGTCTTCCGAACGTACCGTAGCCTCCCAGCCGTTCATCACCTCCGCAAGCTCGTGGTTGCGCTTGAGGATTCCGTCCGCGAACTCTTTCACCTTGGCTCGCTCGGTAGACATGTAGATGCCGCGCGAGTCCATCACGATCGCATAAATGGATGCGTTGACCAGTCCGGAATTGATCGCCGCTTCAGCGGAGGACGTTTGCGTATCACGGTAGGAATTCTGCAGTCGCACGGTCTGGACAGACATGACCAGGAGAAAGATCGTAACAATTCCCAAAAACCCGGCGATCGCATAAACTTTCTCGCCTACTGTCAGCTCGTCGACCCCGCACGCAAAGCGGATGTATTTTTTCAGAAGCCGCACGACGGGCCCGGCTCCAAGGCCTGCTATCGCAGCATTCATTACACATCCCAGCCTAAACCTGCGCAACATAGACTATCCGATTGTCCAACCTTGAGGTTGTGCGCGTTTACGGGGGCAATGTGCGTGAGGATCGGCCGACGTCGGAGAGCACCTTATTCTTGCGGCGAGCGCTTAGGCGGCTCCGGGCTTTCCTATACATCCGGACGAGTTCGATCAGATTTTCGATTCCGAACTTAGTGAAAACCTGCATGCCATGTTCTCCGGCGCCATAGCCCCAGATTGCGCCAGGTTCAATCTCCATCTCATTGGCGGCTTCTGGCAGCCAGTCTTCATCTTGCTCGAGTTCCTCGGCAACATGCTTGATGCCCGCAACGTGGCGAACCGCTGACGTACATGATTACACAGCTCAAGCGGCGATGGCTGATGCCAGCCTCCAATGCAGGGGAGCAGCCCGTCCAGCCGATGAACTGAATGAGCAGGGGCCACGCGAGCGACGTTCACTTCATGTGAAAACGAAGACAAGCAGGCTCGAGCAGAGTAGCGCAACTCCTAATGCGGTCAGCCCTAGGAAACTGCTGGAGACTAGATCATGACTGCCCATGAACGACCTCTGCGGCGAGAAATAGAGATCGGCAGTCGCCGCTTCGTTCGCTTTCCAGCCAATCTCTGAATTATTATCCAAATGAGTCGCACAATTCCTGCTGGTCCCGCGATGCGGCGCAGTTTTCCGGTAAAATCGATGGACAGTTCGCCGCGTTCCAGCGGGCAAGCTCGTTTAATGCTATGGCGCCTGCAAACGGATCGCGCTTCCTCTGACGCTGATGAGCATGCGCGGGAAATCAGAGCTGTGCACTTAAACGCGCCTATGTGAGCCGCTCGACACCGCTCAGCCTTGGCCAGCCCCTCGGGGTCGTGGATTTACCGCTCCTACTCGGTCGCCGGTCGGCGATCTCAAGGCCGTACGGCACAGCAAAGGTTGTTTTTCAGACGCAACCGCGTCGGAAGTAGTGCGCGTTTGCGCGCCCTGCGTTCGCTGTATTGGACCTTCGTCGAGCAAATGGGCTGGAAGCGCGAGCGCGGCGTCTTTTGCGCGATTGGCTATCTCCGGATCAGCGTGCGCAGTTGGATGCCGAGAGTTATTTCGAAGTCACGGGCTCCACACCGGCCGGCGACATCGAATTCATCAGGGCATTATGAGCAATGATTTGGGGCTTGATGAAGAACGAGAGCCTAAGATCGGGTGGTGTTTCGTTCCCGAACGGGCCCTGGCAGCTGGCGACGTGATGCTCGCCCAGAAGATCGCGCTCGAAACCGACGAAGCCGCAGTGCTCGAGCTTGCCCACCGGTTTTCTCCGAGGCTGCCCTCCCTGTGCCGAGTAGTGCGGCGCGCTTACTAGGCCGCTCACGGGCGGGGCCGCAGCTTGTGACGGCGGCGGCCCCTTGCCGCGAAGGAGGCGGTTACGCGAGACACAGCCACCTGCGCGACGATAAGTAACATCAACGCAGTGCTCGCCTTACGCAACCGGATCTACTTGTTAGCCTTAATCGATGCCGCCTGGCCGCGTTTTGTGATGATCTTCTCGACATCTGCCATCGTTTCGGTGAATGCGTCCCACAGCCGTATCGCCTGAGCTGCGCTCTCTGCTTCGGTGAGATATGCAGTCTTGATCAGCAACCGGTTCAACAGATATGCGACGCGGGCGTTGTCAGAGTGCCGGGTTCGCAGACCGATAACCTGTCGACGCATCTCGACGAGGTCGAGCGTTTCGTGTTTTGACGGCCTCTTCAAAATCACACTCGCGTGCGTGGCCGAGCAAACGAACCCGCCACGCCGAATATGATGGCGTGACGGCTTCGCTTGGGCGGACCAGGACGGGAGCAATGTCCGGTGCACAAGGCTAACCCACGATGCGCCGCTGCAATCAAATCTTCAAGTTAAGCTTGATCTCCTCGCAGGAAGTTAATTCGGGAACCGGGAGGCCGCACCCGAATGTACTCGCCGGTGAATGCCCAAAAAGGAGCGTCTAGGCCTGCGTCGGAATTCCTAACCCAGCAACAGCTGCGAAACTTCGAGATGCATCGTGAGCTGTGACTGTGCGAGCCTCGCCAAATGCGTCGGGTTCTTGACCGCTACGATTTCCGTTCACGACCGGCGAGATACCGCCGATCGCGATCCTCTTGGAGACAGCGTCGAGGCCGTGCCGCAGGCGACGACGGCCGACCGTCCTACTGTTGAGGATTGCCGATGTCGAACGCGCCTAGACGGTAATCTTCGCCCGACGATTGGTCAGTCGTCGGCCGGGCGATCAAGGTGAATGTCGCGTCGGGGTAGCGCGTCCACACCTCAATGTCCTCTGAAGTAACGGTTAGATATCCGAAACTCCGTTGGTCTCCTTGGCAGCACCGGCTCGTACCCTTATTTCACGCGTGAAGAGCGGCGCCGCGCTGTCGAAACGGTAGTTGACCAAGCTGCGGGGCGCGCACCAATCCTGGTCGGTGTTGGAGCTTTACGCACGGACGACGCCGTGACACTCGCTCGGGATGCTGCGGCCGCCGGCGCGGCCGCGGGACTTTTGGCCCCCGTCTCCTACACTCCGCTGACTGACGAGGAGGTTTTCGAGCATTTCGTCACGGTAGCTCGGGAGAGCGGGCTTTCGATTTGCATCTACGATAATCCCGGCACGACGCACTTCTGCTTTACGCCGAATTTGATAGCTCGGTTAAGCCGGGTGGAGGGAATCATCGCGCTGAAGAGTCCCGCACCGGAAGCTTCCGCCGTCGCCGGTCATCTGAAGGTTCTGCAGGAGGTCGTCCCGAGTGGATTTTCGCTGGGCTACAGCGGAGATTGGAATTGCCTGGATGCGCTGCTGGCGGGCGGGGAGACCTGGTACAGCGTTTTGGGAGGAATTTTTCCGAACACCTGTCTGGCGCTCGTTCGCTCGGTGCAAAGCGCTGACACCGCAGAGGCGCGACGGTTGAACGACAGCCTGCAGCCCATCTGGCATCTCTTTAAGGCGTTCTCAAGCCTGCGCGTGATTTACGCGATTGCAAAGCTCAAGGGGCTCTGCGCGGCAGAACCTCCGGGTCCGATCCTGCCGTTGTCGTCCGACGCCGAAAAGAGGATTTTCGAGACGCTGGCAAGCCTGGAGCTCGTCTAAGGGCGTGTTGAAAAGCAAGTTGCCTGAGCCGCGCGAAGCGAACTGTCGCGGCTGCGTTCAAGCGTCATCCAGCGACATCGCGCTTCCCTTTTCCAACGTTCAACCTCGCGGCTGGACGGCAAGGATAACAGGACGGCACTTAGATGCTGGGCCAATCCAGCGATTGAAGGATGATCATGGGCGCCCGCTCCAGTCAAGCGATCGGCGCCGAAGCGATTTTTGTTGGCTTTGATATGCAACTCGATTTGCTGACGCAACATGCTGATGCCAATACCCGGTCCCATGTGTCCAACTTCGATAAGGCCTATTCTCTGTCCCGCTGTCTTAGGAGCGACGTTGTGTGATCATTCCTCGCCAATCATGATTTATGCGTTCCGGAAAAAGCCATGGTCTTGCAGAATTGGCAACAGCTCATGATGGTTGTTGATTGTGTAGTCGGGATGCGCCGCTCGCAAGCGCAACTCAGAAACAAATCCTCCGGTAATAGATATACTTATGAGTCCGAGATTCCGTGCAATATCCGATCGACCGGCATATCGCCGATAATGAAGGTTGACGCCGCCTTCAAGTTGTTCTTCTGCATGTATAGACGAAGCCGCTCTCCTTTGCACCGGTCCTGCCTCTCTACAACAACGCTCCGCAGGCGGTCGCGGCTGCAATCTAGGACTGGAGCGGCCTCTACGTAGGTATGAACGGAGGCTTGGGCTCAAGCTCGAATTGCTGGGATTTCAATGGCCGCACGCCTGAGGGCTGCCATGATGCGACCGGCATGACCATAGGTGGACAGATCGGCTATCGATGGCAGATCGGCCACATCGTGGTGGGCGTCGAAGGCCAGGGGAACTGGGCTGATCTGAGCGGATCCAATCTCAGCATCCCATTTGCGGATTTTAATCAGAGCAAAATTGATGCGTTTGGTACGGTCACGGGGCAGATCGGTTATTCGTTCGACAACGTACTGTATTACGTCAAAGGTGGCGCCGCAGTGACGAGCAACACCTATCAGGTCAACTCCGTAGTCGCGGGCGTGCAGTTCGCGAGCTCCAATAGCAGCCCTTGGGGCGCTACTGTGGGCGCCGGGATCGAATTCGGGTTCGCGCCGAACTGGTCGGTGAGCGTCGAATACGACCACTTGTTCATGCGGGATGCCGACGTCAACTTTGTCACGGCTACTGGTCCAGTGGGCGGCGATCGCATCCGCCAAAATCTAGATCTTATGACTGCACGTCTGAACTATAAGTTCGGTGGTCCGATTTTGCTCAAATATTGATCGGTACTTGCGTTGGTGGATCGAACGCCCCCGGCCCACCGGCCGGGGGCGCTGACCTAGGGAGCCGAAAATCGCTCAGCGCGATCGTCTCAAGATCGATGCGGTATCCACATCTACTTCTGCAACCCGCAAAGCGCTTAGCAGCGCGGCACTAACGACAATACCAAGGGTAGCTGCGGCAGTATTTTCAGGAAGGCACAGACCTGAGCATCGAGAGCGCCGTCGTTCAGCTCCAGCAGGAAGGCGAAACAGTATCTCCCTTATCGCGCTGCACGCGCCCGCGAAGGGGAGATCGAGGTGCCTGTCACGGTCACGCCGCTCGGCTCGATCTCGTGACTGGAGGGCGCGCTCGATGATTTCGGTGACGAGCGGGAGCGCTGTGGCCGTCGTCCGTCGCTACGCCCCGTAGGCTGGCCTGGTAACAGGCGCGCGATGAGGGCGACTTCGCTTTCGCCGCAGGGGAGGGGCTGAGAAGCGCCGGCAATAAGGGAGGTGAAGAAGGCCCCTGGGACGGACGTGGAGGGGAGCGCTGAGAGCGCCATCGCAGCGTGATGAGGAAAGAAAGGGAGGCCCGCTTGCAGGCCGGCCAGGCAGGCAAGGCCGACATTCAAGCGCGCCTGCGCGATCCCAGTCCGTCGTCCTTCTGGGTTGCCAGCCGTGCTTGTCCCAATCGGACAGGGATACTCGGCCGCAGTTGGCCTACAGAGCCGGAAGATCCCGGCCGGCTTAGCGCCAAACAAGCTGGGCGCGTGAAGCATCAATCTTGCCTTGCTGTCCTTCCGGCGTGTCCGTTTACTGGCGGCGCCGGGGCGGTCTTGTTCGGCTGGCAGGATCATTTTTTTGAAGCTCAGCCCGGTCATGTCGCGTCGCTTTGCCTCAAGCGCGAAGTTGAACCACATCCGAAACCCGGGTTCGTCAGCCACGTCGAGAGCGGCGCACACAGCGACATGGACGCCGAGCTGCAGTGCCGAAGCGCGGATAACCTCGCTCTCCTCTTCCCTGAGCTGGCGAAGCACGTCCTGATCGCCGGGCTGGACGCGCCGAAGCAGGGCGGAGCTTGGCGAATACTTCCATGTGCTTGAGCGTTCTCTCGATAGCCTGACCGCGCGCGGCATCGCCGCTGCGAACGGTTGGGGCGATCGCAAAGCCGGTGAGCACAAGGCCGTGGCAGCGCAGGATCTGGCCCTGGCGGAGTCGGCCGCGCTGGAGAAAAAGCTCCCGGCCTAGCAATGAAACCACGGTCTAGCCTCATTTGAGACTGGAATCGTCGATCAATATCTCCCGCGCGCTAGAGCGGGGGAGACTGCGAGACGTGGCGAACGAGCGGCGACGTAACATCTATGCTGCGCAGATATTGGTGGACGGCAGTCCTGTGCGGTGCAAGGTCCGCCACCTCACGGATTCCTCTGCGATCGTCCAAATCGATAACGCGCCTTT
>NZ_JBVVPB010000052.1:0-29243 GCF_055807435.1 Bradyrhizobium sp. Ken51
TCGCTCCCACCGCCCAAGAGGGCAAATCCAACCGCCGGGGCGAACTCAGAACTGGATAAAACTTGGGGGCAAGGTCACAGGACCTCGGCGAGCGCCATTCACCGCGGACGCGCCCCGGCTCGATTGACGATCCCCATAAATAGTCTCTGAACATGGCATCCGGCAGCAAATCGGCCTGCTGCGTCACCGGGGCGGCTGGAGCAAGCCCGCCCAAGGCGGCTCTAGTCCGAAAGATGAATAGCGCCATGTCAGCGGCATCGGGCTCGCGGAAGCGGCAAAACCCGGTCTGCGTAAGCCCGTTTGTTTGGCGGGGTGCCTTGTTGTAGAGCGGCTGAGATAGAGGTCTCGATGGGCGATTGGCGCGACGGCGAGGAGCGCATGACGCTTACTCCGATACTACGGGATTTTGGAAAGAGGGCCTGGGGGTAGGGCCGTGGCCGCTTTAAGTCGTCGGCAAGCCGTTGCGGATTCAGCAGAATGCGCTAGGTCGGTTCCCGTCCATTTGCCGCGACCTTGACGCTGGCAGTTTCTCCAACGTCCTCCTCCCAGGTGCCGCCGGCTCTTGAAGTTGCGCCCCAACGGAACAGCGCCCCCTCCGGGCCGCTGGTCGGGTGGGGCCGTCCCGGACTGCCGATAGACCTCTCCATCGCAGGCGCGCGCCCTGCGCAAGTATTCACATGGCACTGGGCACATCTGGTCAATCCCTCGACCATCTTTGTTGCCGCCCGCGTCTCCGAAATCGCACCGGCCCCGGAACGGCTGCACCGGGCTGGTGGGATCTCGTCTGCACAGGATCGGGCACTGTCAGCTCCTAAATCGTTCTCAGTCCTGCGTGACGACATTGACGAAGCGAGCGCTTGTCAGTCGTGCCAGGCGGATTACACAGTCGGGCCTAGTGAGGCGCACAACTAAAAAATATCTGGCGCTTACGAAAATAGGAACGAGGTCTCCGCTTTTACATTCCTTCCGAAGTGCAATCGGGAGCCTCAGCATGGCAACGCAGATCGTGATGGATCACAGCGGCGACAGCCGCTACTTCTTCGACAACTCCGGCGGTGATGCTCTGGCGGAGGCGGAGAGACGTTTTCTGGAATTCACCGGGAAAGGATACACCGCAGCGGTGCGGAGCAGCCCGGAGGAGGTAACCAGGATCACCACGTTTGATCCGACCGCCGAAGAGACATTGTTTTTCCCGCGGCTAGTCGGTGGGTGATGGCCAGGTGAAGAGGAACTTAGCTCGGGTCAGCCGGTGGCCCCTTCGTAGCCTCTCCATTGGGAAGCTCTATGAAGCGTCCAAGGACGAGAAAACGATTCACGCTCGTGCGCTACGCCTCCTTCGTTCTTGGCTTTCGCCTCAGCAGAGGGCGGACTTCGATAGGAAGGGATATTTCGACGTCGTGGGATGCGATACTGGGAAGCGGTACCGAATTCAGCGCGGGACGTCCGCCAACGTCAACGAGATAGACGAATACGGGCGGCTCGGAACAGGGCGCTGCTTCGTCCCGTTAGGTGGCTTGGCTCAGGGCGACGTCATGCTTGCCCAGAAAATAGCTCTCGAAACCGACGAGAACCACGCGTTGAGCATCGCCAACAGCTTCCCGGGACCGCTAGGCTGGCGCCTCCCCAGGCGTCGCCCCGCAGAGGCGAGGAGCCCGGGCGTACGCCTTTCCCCCGGCTAAATTCGAGCCACGGTGCTGTTCATGCGACGCTGCTAGAGCGGCCTCTCGATTGCGCCACAACCCTGTTAGCCGACGACTGTTGGATCATCTGTCCGGTACCACCGATGGCGCCAATTGCCTTATTGATTTTCGAGTGCACCTGGCCGATTGGCTCTTGAAATCAGCTCACGGAAAGGTCTTCGTCGTCTGCTGAGGAAGCTGCTATTCGGCCTGAGCGATCACCCAAGGAGTGGGGGGCGTTCGAACGAGAGCTATTCTGTCTCAAAGAATTGCAGTTCTGGACCTCGTTTTCTCGAGCTTAAGCCTGGATGAGAAGGGTCGCGGGGACCGGGCTGGATCAGTCCGTCACCTTCGAACTGCATCTCCGTGGAGTAACAGTGCCCGGACGCGCGGGAAAGCTCGCAACAGTAAGGTGGCGCCCGTGAAAGCCTTCAGGCTCGACGGAATTCCACCGCCCGCTGTTTCAGAGAAACTCTGGCCGTGAAGCCTGCCTGCAGCCACGCCATCGCCTGCGTGTGCCCAGCTTTGCGCGAACTCTCATTTCCCCACCAGGCACTGAACTTGTAAGCTGACGGCGGTAACGGCCTCCCAAGAATTCCCTCGATTTCCGAGAACGTGAGCCGAATAGTTTGCGCCCTTGTGCGCCCCAGCTCCCTCAATAGCGGATCGTAAATGGACATGACGCTCGGCTCGTCACGTCGGTCTATCATCGCCGCTCGCGGGGATGTTGAACCCCCGGGCGGCAAGTTCCAGCTCGAGCTCAGTGATCCGCTCGAAGATGCGAGCAGCAATCGCCTCGGAATCTTCAACGCTTAATGATTGCATGCCCCTTAAAGATAGCTCGTCCCTGAGAACCTTCGCCACAAGCAATTGAATTGCCATTGGATCAAATCCTAAAAAGACGATCCAACCGCAACCGACGGGCGAGTGCAAGTGTTTAGGTGGTGCTGCCGTGCTTCGGCTAGTTGTCTCCGCTCGGAATGCTGAAGCTGCGCAGCTGCTCGCACAAGCTTTTCTGCCGCAGCCCTTAATAGCAAACCCGTCTAGCCTGCGTGATCTGTAGCCGATTGGCCGTCTCGCTTTGCTTGAGCACGAGTTGTTAGCCTATCCAGCTTCGATTGCTCCTCGCTCAGACGTCTTTCGACATACTGCCGTTCGAAGTCCGTCAGAGTGGTTTGCAACAAGAGGTGATAGCGTTGAATATTGTTGCGATGTGCCCGGACCAAATCGTCGTCAATCATCGTCGTCGCCTTTTCCGCTACTGAGACAGAAAACGATTCATGATCCAAGCTGGATGGGCAGGCGAACGAGCAACAAGCCGGAGCATCTCCGCCGCTCTCTCCATGGTAGTGAGCTTTTCTTTCCCAATCTGTGAACTAGTTCACACGGCCTTGCGATCATATCTAGCTGGCAGCGGATACACTGCAGTGGTTTAATGGGCGTGGGTCGGCTTCATCCAACTGGATGACGGTGAGCCTAGCGCAGCGCAGCGCGCCGGTACATCGGGCTTGGCTGGAGGCCAGAAGGTCTTCTATGAAGTCCAGTCGTTCGAAACGCCGGAAACAAGCTGTCAAGTCTATGCGTCTGACAAGTGCCGCGCCAATGGCGTGGCGGTTCCATCACTGCATTTTCTGCCCGAGGTCTCTCAGCAGCGTGTGGAGAAAGTCGCTGGCATGGTCGTATTGTGCATTGCCGGTCGTGATTTGACGGACGTGTGGATCCATTACGCGGCCAACGGTTTCGGAGCCGAGCAACTCAGCTCTGTCCGACCACTGCTGCAGCAGCGTATCGGGTATATCGTCGGCAGATCCGAACATCCGCAAAAGGGAATGTTCGGCCTCGGCCTTATGGTCGTGATGAGCCTTCGCCGCATAGAAAGCGAATAGTCCCCGGAAGGCATCACGGGAAACGGCAGGTTTTCCCATCGCAATGTCCCTTAAAAAAATACGTTCTCAATGGACGCAAGTTTGACGTCCCCGTTCGGGAAAAGCTAGGAAAAAAAGCAACCCCGTGCTCATCCGTTTTCGAAGAATTTGCCGTTGGACGCTGAGTGCAATGCCAACCCGTCAATAATCGTGACCGATTTTGACGACGGCCTGGTTGGGCATTCGAGGCGCTCTCTGGCTCTTGTTGTTCCCAGCCGCTCCATTGGCTGAAGCGCAAGCCGGCGAAGGAGCCATCTTGTACAAAGCCAGCGCCGAAGTTGCGCCGACCGGGCGGCTTGCAATAAGCTTCATTCATTAGATCCGAATTATTTTTGTGGAGTAGCGTCATGTCGAGTGCGATTGAGTTGATTGTGGATGGCTACGCAAGAGTGAAGGACCGCCAGTCGCTTGAAGAGCTGAGGATCCATCGCCTGCGACTTGCCGGAGACCTGAAAGCCTGGGTGGGCTTTGACTGCAGGTTGTCAATTGCGCAGATCGAGCAGGACATCGCGGCAATCGAGGCGGGACTGGAGACGTTGTCGGGTCCGGTCGGCGGCTAAGCTAAGGAGTCAACCCGACGGCGGCGTGCGCGCAAGGAGGGCAAGTGCTGCGATCGTTCGTAATGGCTGCCCTCATAGCGGTCTGGCCGTGCTCGTTTGCGCTCTGCCTGACGTCGGAGGAAATCGTCGCTAAGCTTCGCGCCGCAGGCTACTCGCAGATCCAGGAGGTGCCGGCCGGAAGGATCAAGACTTACAAGGCCGTCAGAGAAGGTACCGCGCGCTCGCTAATCGTCGACGGCACTGGTCACATTGCAGAGGTGGCAAGATAGCTAGACGGGCAGACGTAGCCAGACGTCTTTACTGGACAGCGTGCCTGTTGGGGTCGCAATCTCCATATCGACAACACGAAACGAGCCATGACTTTCGTAAACGTAGCGAAGGTGCCAGACCGGGCCGGGCTCCGGCGAGATGGCGAAGTCGTCCAGGGCAGCCGCGACGTATCGAACGGCATCGCGTCGCTCGATCGAGGCGGAGAACATCGTCTCTATCAGCGCGGCCAGGCTCATGCCGCCGACCAGCATGGCTCGTGCCATTTCGTCGCCGTGAGTAAGCCGGAGCGCGGTCACGACTGCAGCAATAGCGTCGGGGTTCTTCAGAGCCACCGTAGATCCGTTCGCCCAGCAAACCATAATGCGGATTCCTCCCCTTTCGTGCAACCGGCATCGATTGGGCGCCAACTGTCCCAACGGATAAATGCCCAGGGCGAGCCGCTCCTGCGAAACTCGATCAGCGGAGCAGACGGGAAAGCTGCGGCTGGAGACGCCTGAGCCGTTCTCACGGTCCTCCGACTCTGAGGCCCCAACGACAGCGTACCTTGAGGGGCGCTCGCCGGGCGTGCCGTGCGGCGGGCCGCAGCGGGAGGTTAAATCGCTGCGGCCCACGCGTCGTCAAATGAAGCGGGTTAAAAACACCGAGTGAAATATGCAGCCAGCCCCGGTACATAAATTCTGCCGCAGCTTTGTCTCTTTTTCAAACACAATTTCGGCCGAACCGAAACCCATCTAGCGGGCATTCTGTTCCGGGGGCGGAACAATTCCGCCGCTGAGAAGCGAAAGGGCGCGGCACAGAGACCCAGTCATGGTGGGCTCGGTTGACACCCGGTTACTGGCATTTCGCTGATAGGACCGATTGCGGACGCAAGAGTTGCCTTGAGTCCTCAGCCCCTCGCTGAAATTAAGCTTTCCGGCGGGTTCTTTTTGACTGTGCGGGATTGAGCGCATTCACTCCATAACGTTGATGGAGACGAGCGTGATCAGTTGGCTGCTAGTCATCATAATCGCGGCCAGCGTTGCGGTCCTGATAGCTCACGCGATTGACGCCATCCGCTCCTGAAGCCGAGCGCAGCAGCGGAAAGTGGCACCCAATCTGATGACAATTTGAAGGACGGAGCATCACTCGGCTTGCTTGTATCAATCCGAAGCGGAGATACTGTTCTAGACTGACAAGCATTGTCGGCAATCCTTATCGGTCAGCAGCAGGTTTAACCTGAGTTAAGCAGGACGGCCGCAGAAGCCGAGTGACCATTAAGTAGCCTTCAATTGACCAAATTGTTTTTAGCCTCTGCAGGCGGGGCAGGACACGCGTAGGAGTCCTGCATGTTGAAACTAGTCTTTTTCACTTCGCTTGTTTTCATCACCGGCTCAATCCCATCTGAAGCGCGTCCCTTCCGCAATCAGCAAATCGCCGAATGCAACGTGTCGATGCCGCGTGACTTCTCGTACCGGCCGGCCGATCGCAGCACTGTACGACGCGGTGGTTGGCTGCACATGCGTCAACGAGGCACTGCGATGAATGCGTTTGCGAGCGCGAGCGAGCCGGAGGGGCGCGTGATCGGCCGTCGTCCGGCCGGCTGCCCTTCCTCATATTGCGGTTGTGGTGCCGCGCTCCGCGTGTTCGGTCGGGTGATTCCGGAGCTGAACCTTGCGGCGAATTGGCTCCGTTTTCCCCGTACATCGCCAGCACCGGGGATGGTCGCCACACGCCGCGGCCACGTGTTTGTATTGGACCAGCACGTTGGTGGCGACATGTGGATGGCGTACGACTCCAACTCTGGCGGGCATGCAACACGGGTTCATGCTCGCTCATTGCGCGGATATACAGTCGTGAATCCACACGCGACCTAATCGAGGAGCCCATCGACTTAATGCGGCGACTCAGCAACGAAGCCTTTGTCTCGGAATTTGTCAGGCGTTCGCGCGCAAATGATAGGGCCGGATGATGCCAACCTGGCAATACGGTTGCTGCTGATTACCGGCTGGTGAGTCTGTGGGGAGATTGGATTTCCACGCCGACGCAAGTCGGGCGCTTGTGAGCCGGCCGTCGTCGGAGCAACGAGCCATCCCAGATGTTGCGCCATCGTGACGCTCACATTTCTACGACCCTGACTGTGGCGCAAGAGAGCAACACCCCGCACGGCGTTGCGCGAGACTACAAATGTTGATTTGCGCAACGACCGCGAGTCAGGCCACCTCCGTGCAATGAACCACCAAGTACGGAGGTAGCAATGAAGGTCGCGTCCGGAATCGGAGCTGCCGTTTTGTTCTTCATCACGATGAGCTCTGCCGCGTATGCCGCACGCCAACACAGGCCCGGCGACCGGATCTCCTGCTCGGAAGTCAGATACTACGTTGCAAGGTATTCAGCAGCGGTGGCTGAAATGTATGCCCGTAGTCAGGGTGCCACCAACGTCCAGATAGAGCGGGCGCGGCGTTGTTTGGCCTCGAACGAGACAGCCGAATCAGGGCAACAGCGATCTTACAGTGAATGAGCAGGGCCAATGAAGCCGCAGCTGTGATGGCTCAGTGTTATGCAAACGGAGGCGGTTTTCGCCGCCAGTAGGCTTCAAGTAAACCGAAGCCATATCATCGACTGATAAGCTTTCGCACGGAAGCCTATTTTATGATGTATAGAGCGCGGGTGCTACGGCTCCTTGCAACGGAGCCGCCAGCTTCCGCGATAAGATCACACGATTGTTTTTAGATACAGACTGGGGTCGAAATATTTGCTTGCCGGCGTGAAATCCTTGATGCCTGCATTGGCCATGAAGAAATCCGTCGATTGCTGCAGCCAGTTGGTGACTGTCCCATCTGAATACATGCGCTTCCAGTCCTTGGACGTGAACATCTTCTGGGCCTTGAATGACTCGTTGATGTCCGCCAGCGGTGTTTGGCTATAGTGGCCCTTTTGCAGTTGATCCATCGCTTCGGTGCTATTCGCGATGATGTAGTCATTGGCATCCGCCCAACCACGGATGAGCTTCGCCAGCGTTTCCTTGTTTGGCTCGTAATAATCGTTGGCCGCCGCCCAGCCGCCGATGATAGCGGCCTTTGGATAGTAGGCTGATGCATCGGCGAGCTTGACCGCGCCTGGCACCTTGTCGCGAACCGTGACGTTGAAGGGTACCCAAAGAGCGACGGCCGGTACCGCGCCGGAGATAAAGGCGGTCACGGCGGCTGGCATGGTCTGGTTGACGAGCTCGACCTCTTTGGGATCGACCTTGTTGGCGCGAAGCGCGGTATCCAGGAACACATGCGCGGTGGTACCGGTCGCGGTCGCAATCCGCTTGCCCTTAAGGTCCTCAAACGACTTGATGCCCTGGTCGCCGCGAACCCAGAGCTGTGCCGTCGCGACCTCAATGTCGTTGATCAGGAACACCTTGCCCTGCCCCCGGGCCGGGAAGTTCGAGAGCACGGCGCCGGTTGCCAGCACGTCGAGGCTGCCGCCGATCAGCGCCTGGAAGATCTCCAAGCCGGTGTTGAATTGCCGCAGCTCGAGATCGAGGCCCTGCTTTTCGAAGGAACCGCGATCCATGCCGGTCCAGATCTGGCCATCGACGGCGACAGTGTGAAGATAGCCGACGCGGACCTTCGTTTTCGCTTGCGCGATCACCGGTGCCGAGGCCGTGAAGGTGCCAAGCGCAAGGCCCGCCGTCGTGCCCAGAAATTGTCTGCGATCCATGGTGTATCCTCCATTTTGCTTCTTATTCCGAGATTGATGCCGGACGCATTTGCGCCTGCTGGGCGCGATACTCGTCCATCACCAGTTGCCTGATGTAGCTTCGCAGCTCGCCAAATTCGGGCCGCTCCTGGATCGATTCATCGCGCGGATAGGCGAAGGGCACGTCGATGATCTCCCTGATCCGTGCCGGCCGGGCGGTCACCACGACGATGCGGGAGGCGAGATAGATCGCCTCTTCCACGGAGTGGGTGATCAGCATGACCGTCTTGCCTTCAGTCTCGAGCACCTTGAGCAGCAGGTTCTGCATGTTGGAACGGGTCTGGGCATCGAGTGCGCCAAACGGCTCATCCATCAGCAGGAACTGCGGCTTAACAGCGTAGGCACGCGCGATCGCGAGCCGCTGACGCATGCCGCCGGACAAATGCTTGGGATAGGAGCTGGCGAAGTCGGACAATCCCATCAGGCCCAGATAGTGATCGCAGATGGCATCGCGCTCGCCTGCCGCGACGCGGTTGGCCCTGAGCGTCAGGCCGAAAGCTATGTTCTGCTTCACCGTAAGCCACGGGAAGACTCCATACTCCTGAAAGATGACGCCGCGCTCGGGTCCGGGACCCGCGACAGGACGTCCGTCGAACAGCACATTTCCGGTCGTCGGCCTCTGGAAACCCGCGAGCATGCTCATCATCGTGGTCTTGCCACAGCCGGAGGGCCCGATCACGGCGATGAAATCGCCATCGTTGATGTCGTAGGTGACATCTTCGACGACGTTGAGGCGGCCCTTCGGAGTTTCGAAGGACAACGAAACGTTTTCGAACTGCGCACGCGTCGTCATGCGATGGCCCGATCCTGCCACACCAGCAACCGCGCCGTGATCTTGCGCAGGATCATGTCCATGATCAGGGCGATCAGGCCGATGCAGATGATGCCGACATAGATGACGTCGAGCAGGAAATAGGTCGAGGCATTCTGGATCATCGCGCCAAGTCCGCGCTGGGCCGCTATTAGCTCGGATGCCACCAGAGTCGCCCAGGCCACACCCAATGCAACCCGCAGCGCGGTGAGGATATGCGGGACGGTGAGAGGAATGATGACCTTGCCGAAGATTTCCGCCTGATTGGCGCCGAGCGTCTGCGCTACGCGGATGTAGAGAGGCGTGATCTGCGAGACGCCCTCATACATTACGATTACGCCGGAGAAGAATGAGGCGTAGAAGAGGATCACGAGTTTTGCCATCTCGTCCACGCCGAAATAGACGATCACCAGCGGGATCAGCGCGATTGGCGGCAGCGCGCGGAAGAAATTGATCATGGGGTCGGCGAAGGTACGGGCCGGGCGATACCAGCCGAGCAGGAAGCCCACCGGCACCGCCGCGAAGATCCCGAGGGCGACGCCGAAGAAGACGCGCCGGGTCGAGGCAAAGATGTCGATCAGCAGGCCTTCTCTGGTGAGAAGCTCGTAGAATTTTGCGGCGACCTGGTGCGGAGCGGGGATCAGCGAGACGTTGACGAAGCCGCTCCAGCGCACCGCGTACCAGAGAAGGATTGCACCGAACCACGGAATCAATCCGAGACCAAAGCGTCTCACGCCTGCTCCGTTCATTCGACGCATTCCACCCGGATAGCGGTTGATGTTTTCGAAAGTCATATGATAAATAGGATGACCATACAAGAGCGCCTTTGGTCATAGGCGTCGCAGGCCTTCCGCGCATGACATCGCCGTCCTTCACCATTCGCACCGTCCAGGCTTTCGGCTATCGCTATCCATTGACGACACACGTCATCACCTCGTTCGGGCAGATGACGGATCGGCCGGCCGTTTTCGTTCGCGTCGAGGATACGGACGGTCACCTGGGTTGGGGAGAGGTGTGGTGCAATTTTCCAGCGCCGGGCGCCGAGCATCGTGTTCGGCTGGTCAACGAGGTGCTCGCGCCGGCCCTTGTCGGATTTAAGGCGCAGGAACCGCCGGCCGCTTTCGAGCGCCTGACGCAGGGAACCTCGGTGCTCGCGCTGCAATCTGGCGAAGCGGGTCCGTTCGCGCAGTCGATCGCCGGCATCGATCTTGCTGTCTGGGATCTCTATGCGCGCCGCCAGAACGTTGCGCTGTGGAAGTTGCTCGGCGGATCTCGGAACAGGATCAAGGTGTATGCCAGCGGCATCAATCCGGTAGGATCAGAGCGAGCCGCGGAGGCAGCCTTAGCACGCGGCTACCGCGCCCTGAAGCTGAAGATAGGTTTTGATCCGGTGGCCGACCGTGCCAATCTGGCGGCCCTGCGGCGGCTTGTTGGCGAAGGCCTGCTCGCCGCTGACGTTAACCAGGGCTGGACCATCGCGCAGGCGCTTGAGCTTGCTCCGCGGCTGGAGGCGTTCGGCCTTGGCTGGCTCGAGGAGCCGATCTGCGCCGACCGCCCGCGGCAGGAGTGGAAGCAACTCCGCCAGAAAATCAGCTTTCCGCTTGCGGCCGGCGAGAACATCGCCAGCCACGCCGGATTTGCCGAGGTGCTGGGTGAGCCGGTTCTCGGCGTGGTCCAGCCGGACATCGCGAAATGGGGTGGACTCTCGGCTTGCGCGGGCATCGCCCGCGATATCCTGCAGTCAGGAAAGATGTTCTGTCCGCATTATCTTGGCGCCGGGGTCGGACTTCTTGCATCGGCCCACCTTCTGGCAGGCGTCGGCGGCGACGGGCTGCTGGAAGTCGATTGCAATGAGAACCCGCTGCGCGATCGCTTCTGTGGCCCCGTGCTTGACGTCCGGGACGGAACGATCGAGCTCGGCGACGGGCCCGGTCTCGGCCTCACGCCTGATCTTGCCTCGATCGAACAGTACCGGACCGCCTGATGTCATCGCACGGCTACGACTACATCATCGTCGGCGCGGGCTCGGCGGGCTGCGTGGTCGCAAACCGGTTGTCGGCCGATCCCGCCTGCCGCGTGCTGCTGCTGGAAGCCGGCGGATCGGACCGGAATTTTTGGCTCAAGCTTCCGGTCGGGTACTATCGGACCATCTACAACGAACGTTTCTCGCGCCTGTTCAGAACCGAGCCGTCGGAAGGCAGCGGCGGCCGCGCCATCGTCTGGCCCCGCGGCCGTGTGCTCGGAGGGTCCTCGTCGATTAACGGCCTGATCTTCATCCGCGGCCAGCACGAGGATTTCGACGACTGGGAACGCTTTGGCGCCGATGGCTGGAGCTATCGTGACGTCCTGCCGTATTTCCGGCGCCACGAACGCTACCGCGGCGGCGAGAGCCAGTTTCACGGCGGGCTCGGGGAGTTCGAGGTCTCTGATCTCCGCAACGACAATCGGGCATCCAGGGCCTGGGTCGAGGCGGGTGTGCAGTTTGGTCTGCCATCCAATCCCGACTTCAACGGCGCAACCACGCTCGGCGTCGGCACTTACCAACTCGGCATTGGGCGTCACTGGCGGACCAGCTCCGCCTCCGCCTTTCTTCGTCCGATTGCTGCCAGGCCCAATCTCACTATCATCACCCATGCGCAGGTCAGTAAGGTCACCTTCGCAGGCGCCGTTGCGAACGGCGTCGAATGGATCAGGAAGGGGCAGGTGCACCGCGCCAGGGCCGAGCGTGAAGTCATCCTGTCCAGTGGCGCGCTGCAGTCGCCGCAGATCCTCCAGCTCTCCGGCGTCGGTCCGGCGGGTCTACTGCGCAAGCTCGGCATTCCCGTTGTTGCGGATGCTCCGGAAGTTGGCGCCAATCTTCAGGACCATTATCAGGCCCGGCTGATCGTCCGCCTGAAGGAGCGGATCTCGCTCAACGATCAGGTCCGAAATCCCGTCGAGCTTGCGAAGATGGGCCTGCAATGGATCCTGGCAGGCAGCGGTCCGTTGACGGTCGGCGCAGGGCAGGTGGGCGGTGCAGCCTGCACCGAATACGCCGGCGGCGGCCGGCCGGACGTGCAGTTCAACGTGATGCCGCTGTCGGTCGACAAGCCCGGTGAGCCCCTTCACACCTATTCCGGATTTACGGCTTCGGTCTGGCAATGCCACGGAAAGTCGCGCGGCCAGCTTGCGATCAGCTCCGCCGATCCATTCGAGCAGCCGCGGATCGTGCCCAACTATTTCGCCGAGGAGATCGATCGCAAGACCATCGTAGCGGGTCTGAAGATCCTGCGCGAGATCTATCAACAGAAGGCGTTTCGTCCGCTGTGGGACGTGGAAGTGGTGCCGGGAGACGCAGCAAGGGACGGTGCCGGGCTGTGGGATTTTGCGCGCAACACGGGTGGCACCGTGTTCCACTGTGTCGGGACCTGCCGCATGGGCCGGGACGAGCGAGCGGTGCTCGATCCGCAGCTGCGCGTACGCGGCGTCGAGCGGCTCCGCGTGATCGATGCCTCGGTGATGCCGCAGATCACTTCGGCCAACACCAACGCGACCAGCCTGATGATTGGCGAGCGCGGTGCAGCTCTTGTCATGGCCTGATCGGTTCATTGATCTTCCGGAGGCGAGATGGAATTGAATTCCGACAGTCACGTCCCCAAATACGCGCAGATTGCCGACATCTTCCGCCAGCGGATTGCGCGCGGCACCTGGACCCGTGGCTTTCGCCTGCCAGCCAATGAGGGGCTTGCGGCCGAGTTCGGCGTGTCGCGCGTCACCATCCGTCAGGCGGTCGAGCTGCTTGCCCGCGACGGCGTGATCGAGGCCCAGCAGGGACGAGGCACGTTTGTTACGGGCACCGTGCGGCAGGATCGCTGGCTCAAGGTAGAGACTACGCTGTCCGATCTTGCCGACATGTACCGCGACACCTCGCCGGAGATCATCAACATCTCGGAGAGCCGCAGCAATGCGCCGCTACTTCCCGAAGACGGCAAGCCGGCCGAGAAATACGTCTTCATGCGGCGCCTGCACTCACGCCGGAAGCAGCCTTACTGCGTCATTTCCATCTATCTCGATGAGAAGATCTTTCGCAGGTCGCCAAAGCGTTTCCGCAATGAAACCGTGATCCCGATCCTCACCGATCTCAGGGACCCCGCGATCGCCAGCGCCCGTCAGACGCTGACGATCGGCACCGCGGATCTCGAGGCGGCGCGGCTGCTGCGCGTGCCTCTGAACTCGCCCGTGGCCGAAGTCCGTCGTGTCTTCACAACGAGCGACCGCACCGTGATCTATCTGGGCGAGGTCACCTATCGCGGTGATTTCGTGCGTATCGACATGGACCTGCGGCCGTAGAGCCTAATCCGCAACAGCGCGGAGCGGCTTTCAAGCAAAGTCATGCTCAAATCTGGACCTTGACCGTTTACCGCGAAAACAATTCCTGGTTCCGACGCTCGAGTTCTTCGCCATAGGTACGCAACACGTGGGATTCGCTTAGCGTTCCGATCGCTGTGCGACTGTCGGCGGGGTCAACGACTGCCAGGACGTCTGCCTCGCTGCGCTCGAAGGCTTTCAGGATCTCACGAACCGACGTAGTCGGAAGGAGGCATTCATCCTGTTGCTGCGCCAGCGATCCGAGCGGCTCGTTGTCCCGGTTGGCGACCGAATGCAGCGTCGCAGCCGGAACGATACCGGCATAAGCATCGTTGGGATCGAGCAGCACGACCTGCCGGACCAGCGCCGGAGAAAACAGCCTTTGCGCCTCGCCGATCGGCATCGTCGTCGGGGCGTTCTCGAAGTCCGTGCGCATCAGGGACGCCGCGCTCATTTGCCTGGCCCAGCCGATGTCCTGCGGGCCACAGATGACCTCGCCCCGCAAATGGAAGCGCCACGTCGCAAAGCTGTAGCCGAAAAGCTCGCGGACAATGAGCGCGCAGACCGATGATGCGACTACCGCGCCAACGGTAACGGAGAAGTCGCCGGTGATTTCGAGCGCGAGAGAGACCATGCTGAACGGCGCGCCCAGCACGCCGGTGCCCAGAGCAGCCAGCGCGGCAATGGCAGCGGTGCCCGGTTGCAGGGCGAGCGTCGGAAGAAGGCCGGTCAGCACGATGCTGTAGAGCTGCCCGATCAGTGCGCCGAGCAGCAGCGAAGCGAAGAAAAGTCCGCCACGAAATCCAGAACCGAGCGAGATGGCTGAGGCAAGAATCTTGAACACGATAGTCGTCGTGAGCAGGAGCCAGGTTGGATTGCTGACGAGAAGGATCTGCATCGCGCCATGGCCGGCGCCCAGCACGGTCGGCGTCAGCAGGGCAAGACCGCCGAGCAGCAGGCCTCCGAGGATTGGCCGTATGAATCCCCTGAATACCGTGATGCGCTGAAAACACCGTTCCGAGAATGCGACTGCGAGCATGACGATAATACTGACGAAGGCGCAGATGACGCCGATCAGCACGGCCTGCCCGATCATTTCGACGGAGACAGGCGAGGGGAAGCCGGGCACCATCAGGAACGACTGGTGGGTCAATTGCCGCGCAACCAGCCACGCAGTAACAGCGCTTGCAATGACGGGAACGAGTGCGGCGGAGGTGTACGCGCCCAGCACGACCTCGAAGGCGTAGAAGGCGCCGGCCAGAGGTGCAGAAAACGCTGCGCTGATTGCACCCGCGGCGCCGCAGGCGACCAGGAGCCGCAGGTCGTTACGTCGTGCGGCGAGGCGCTGGCCGACATGAGAACCGAACATCGCGCAGATCTGCGTGTAGCCGGCCTCCAGTCCGACCGACCCGCCGAAGCCGTTGGAGAGCAGGGTCTGGACCGAGATTAGCAAGCTGCCGCGAAATGATACCCGGCCGCCATAGAGAGCGTTGGCCTCGATCGCGTCGGCGAGCTGCTGGCCCTTTACGCGCCGGGCGAAGTACAGCCCGATCAGCGCGAGCACCAGGCTGCCGAGCATCGGAATCAGCAGCGTTCGCTGCCAGGAAATCACCCCGGTGGCGCTGAGATGTGCGTCGAAGGGAATATCGAACAGCAGCGCATGTGACACCTGGCTGAGGCCCGAGATGGTGGCGACGAGAACGCCGCTGAGCAGTCCGATGACAATGGCGACCAGCACAAGGCCGGTCTCGCGATTGCGCACGAAGTTGCGCAGAAAGAGCGGCAGCAAACGGATGCCGGCAGCTTGAGCCGGCTTCCCGGCATGTGAGGCTGGCGCCATCCTATGCCGGATCCCGCGGGGGTTCAGCGCGCACGACACGGAAGCCGGTATTACTCGATGACGAATCGGGTGAATTGGAGCTTCGCGCCGCGACGCGGTAGCGGTTGCAGTAGGATTCGTGGCAAAGGAAGGATCCGCCGCGCATCGAGCGGTTCGGGGCTAGTTCGCGATTCAAGGGATCGTGAGATGTTGTGAGGCGGTGATAACTCGGCGAAAAGTAGTCCTCACACCATTCCCAGACATTTCCGGCGACATTGTGCAGGCCGCATCCGTTCGGCGCAAAGGCGTGGACGGGCGACGTGCCGAGATAGCCATCGTCCAGAGTGTTGCGGCTCGGAAAATCGCCCTGCCAGATGTTGCAACGATGCTCGCCGCCTGGCTGAAGCTCATCGCCCCACGGATAGGTGGCCTGGTCCAACCCGCCGCGTGCGGCCATCTCCCATTCCGCTTCGGTCGGAAGCCGCGTGCGCGACCACGCGCAATAGGCCTGAGCGTCATTCCAGGAGACATGGACGACCGGATGATCGAGCCGGTCCAGAATGCTGCTCGACGGGCCCTCCGGTTGCGCCCAGTAAGCATGCAACACCCGGATCCACCAGGGCGTTTCGCGAACGCGCGCCGTTTGCGCAGTGCGCGTCTCTTCCGGCAGGAGCCCCTCGAAGACGAAACTCCAGCCGTAGCGTTCGGCTTCGGTCGTGTAGCCTGTGGCACGGACGAAGTCGCCGAACTGCAGGTTGCTTACGGCGTGACAGGCAATAGCGAACGGCGACAGCGTGACGGGCCGCACCGGGCCTTCGCCATCTTCAACGAAGCCCCTGTCGGCAGATCCCATGTGGAAGGTTCCGACGATCATTGAGCTCCAGCGGCGCGGGATCGGGGTTAGACTGGGAAGGATCGCTGCCTGCGCATCGTTGCCCGTCGCCGACCCCTTGTCGTCGGCGCTCTCGGTGCAACAGTGCGAGCGATCCTTCGTCATGTCCTACGTCTGCTTCTCTTCCTCCCAAAAGGCCGTGCCGCCCGCGGCCTTCATCAGTTCGAGAATCTTCTCGCGCGGGATCACGCCACAGCGATTGGCCCATTGCTGATACTGCGCCGCCATCTCGTGGACGCGATCCGGATGCTGCGCGGCCAGATCGTTCATCTCGGTGCGGTCGGTTTCCATGTCGTAGAGTTCCCAGGGGCCGGGATATTTCCGCACCAGCTTCCACTTGCCAACGCGCACGGCCGCATTGCCTTCATGCTCCCAGAACAGCGGGCCCCGATTGCCATAGGCCGCCGCGAAAGATGGCACCAGGCTCTCGCCCTCGCAGGGCAAAATAGTGTTGCCGTTGTATTCACTGGGATAGGTGGCACCGGTGACGTCGAGGATGGTCGCCATCACATCGGTGAGCTGGCTTGGATTGTGCCGCAGGCCGCCCTTCTCGGCGATGCCGCGCGGCCAGTGCACAATGAACGGCGTGGCGATACCGCCCTCGTGGACCCAGTGCTTGTAGAGCCGGAACGGGCTGTTGGAGAGATTGGCCCAGGCGGTGCCGTAGCTCTGGTAGGTGTCCTCGCCGCCAGGCATGAGCCTTGGATCGTTGCCGAAGCGCACCGGCCTGCCGTCGCGCGTCTTTGCCTGCGCGATCATGAGCTGGTCGACCAGCTCCTTCGCGGTGACGCCTTCCGGAATGTCCTCGGCGCAGGCGCCATTGTCCGAGAGGAAGATGATCAGCGTGTTGTCCATCTGGCCGGTTTCTTCCAGCGCCTTCAGGATACGCCCGATGCCTTGGTCCATCCGGTCGATCTGGGCCGCGTAGACCTCCATGCAGCGCAGCGTCCATTCGCGCTGCTCGGCGTCGGTCCACGCGGGCTGGGTCGGGTCGCGGTCGGTCAGGCGCCAGTTCGGATGGATGATGCCGTCCTCGACGAGGCGCTTGAGGCGCTCCTCGCGCAGCTTGTCCCAGCCGGCGTCGAAGCGGCCCTTGTATTTTGCTATGTCCTCGTCATGGGCGTGGAGCGGCCAGTGCGGGGCGGTGTAGGCGACGTACTGGAAGAACGGCGCGTCGGGCTTTTCCGACCTGTGCTGGCGGATGAAGGCGGCAGCTTGGTCGCTGATCGCATCCGTATAGAAGAACGACGGGTCCTTGACGGCCTCGTGCTCGATATTGTCGTTGCCGCGGGTCAGCGTATTCGGGTGATAGAAGCTGCCGGCGCCGATGATGGTGCCGTAGAAATGGTCGAAGCCGCGCTGCATCGGCCACGCGTCGGTCGGCTCGGTGAGGCTGCTGGCGATATGCCACTTGCCGCTGAGATAGCTCGTATAATTCCTGCTCTTGAGCGCTTCGGCGATCGTCACGCAGCTCTTGTTGAGGTTGCCGGCATAGCCTTCCGGGCCGTTGCTGTAAGTGAGGATGCCGATGCCGGTCTGGTGCGGATGCAGACCGGTGAGCAGCGAGGCGCGTGACGGGCTGCAGCGGGCGGTGTTGTAAAACTGCGAATAGCGCAAGCCGTTGGCCGCGAGGCGGTCCAGGTTCGGCGTCTGGATCTCTCCGCCGTAACAGCCGATGTCCGAAAAGCCCATGTCGTCGTTGAGTATGAGCAGGATGTTGGGCTTATCAGGGGTCTTTGCGCCATTCGGCATGTTTGTGTCCTCGTTATTGACGTGTGGCGATCTCAGTGGCGGCGAGTCAGGCTGATGCTGAGGCGGAAATAGTTCGGCAAATAGACCGCGCGCAGAAGCTCCAGCGCCCGTCCGTCCTTGCCGAAGGTGACGCGCTCGATGGCAAGCAGGGGGGACCCCACCTTCACGCCGAGCAGTTTTGCGCTGCTGGCGTCGGCAAGATCGGCGCTTATGGTTTGCTGCGCATCCTTGATGGCAAGGCCGAACTCGTCCTCGAAGACGCGATACATGATAATCGAGACCAGGTCGCGCTTTTCGAGCTCGAGCCCGATGTCCGGCGGATAGAAGGCGTGCTCGATCGCGATTGGCGTCTCATCTGCGAGCCGGAGACGCTTGAGTTGCCAGACGGCGCGCTCGCGCAGCTGATCGCGAACGGCGGCGTCGTGGCGATTGGTCATGCCTTGCTGCAAAATCCTGGCGCCGGCATGGTAGCCGGCGTCGCGGATGGTCTCCGAAAAGCCCATGAGGCGGCCGACCCAGTTCTCGGGCTGGTTCGAGCGCAGGAATGTGCCGCGGCCGCGTGAGCGGTCGAACATGCCTTCGTTCACCAACGGCGCAATGGCATTGCGGATGGTGATGCGGCTGACGCTGAAATGACGGCCGAGCTCGGCCTCGGTCATCAGACGGCCAGTTGCGTCAATCAGCTTGCCGTCGCGAACCTGACTGCGAATGGACTCGCGAATCTGGACGTGCAGGGGCGTCGAGCCTTCCGCGACGACATCGCTGCCGAGCGGAGCGGGTTTCTTCTTGCGGGTTTGAACAGCCATGGTGTCAGAGCCGCATGCGGGTCGTGGGATCAAACAAGTGAATGTCCCGGGGTCGGGCGGTGATCGAGATGGTCTCGCCTTCGCTGGGAATGTTGCCGTCGCTGACGCGCATGCGGATCATGGTGCCAGCGCAGTCGAGATCGAGCACGGCGGTATCTCCGAGGTCCTCGATCAGGTCGACGCGCGCGCCGAGTCCGCCCTCCGTCATGCGCAGGGCGCCGGGACGAAGCCCGACCACCACATCACGCTTGCCCGCGGTTGTGGTCGTCGTCTTGAGACGATGCCCGGCGATGATCACGTCGCCGTCGACATAGCGGGCGGGGACGAGGTTCATCGGGGGATTGCCGATGAAGCCGGCAATGTCGATCGAGTTCGGGCGCGCGAAAACCTCCGCGGGCGTGCCGATCTGCTGGATCTCGCCTGACATGAACACCGCCATGCGGTCGGCCAGCGTCATGGCCTCTTCCTGGTCATGGGTGACGTAGACCGCGGTGACGCCCAGCGAGCGTTGCAGCTTCTTAAGCTCCGCGCGGGTCTCCAGCCGCAGCTTCGCGTCCAGGTTTGATAGCGGCTCGTCGAGCAAAAAGAGCCGCGCCTTGCGCACAATGGCGCGGGCGAGTGCGCAGCGCTGCTGCTGACCGCCCGAGAGCTGGCCCGGCTTCCGATCCAAAAGGTGGTCGATCTTCACTTTTCTTGCCGCTTCTTGCACGGCGGAAGCAATTTGTGCATTTGGCAGCCTGGCCATCTCAAGTGGGAAGGCGATGTTCTCTGCGACCGTCATGTGCGGATAGAGCGCGTAGCTTTGAAATACCATGGCGATGTCACGATCGCGCGCGTCAGTCGAGGTGACGTCCTTGTCGTCGATCAGCACGCGGCCGGCGGTGGGCACATCCAGGCCGGCGAGAATGCGCAGTGTGGTGCTCTTGCCCGAACCAGAGGGGCCGAGCAGCGCGAAGAACTCGCCCGGCTTGATGTCGAAATTGACGCCCTTGAGCGCGGCGAACTCGCCGTGCATCTTGACGATGTTGCGAAAACTGACCTGACCCTGGCCGCTCATCGGCGCCCTCCGCCTTTGACTGCACCGACCGTCAAGCCCTTTACGATATGCTTCTGTGCGACTACGCCGAGCACGACGACAGGCAGCATGGCAAGGACCGAGACCGCTGCGAGCTTGGCCCACAGCGTCTGCTCAACGGAGACGAAATTGAACATGGCCACCGTCACCGGCCGCACCGTGTTGCCGCTGAGCACAACGGCGAACAGGAACTCATTCCACGCATTGAGGAACACAAACACGACGGTTACGGCGATGCCGCCGCGGACCTGCGGAATGATGATGCGCCACAGCGTCTTGAGCCTGCTGGCGCCGTCGAGATAGGCGGCTTCCTCCATCTCGAAGGGAATGTCCTCGAAATAGGAGACCAGTAGCCAGATCGCGAACGGCAGGGAGAACGACAGATAAATCAGGATGATGCCCTGATAGGTGTCGATCCAGCCGATGTTCCGCAGTACCAGGAAGTAGGGGATGATGATGCCGACTGGTGGCAGCATCTGGGTTGCCAATACGTAGAAGCCCGCGAACTTCTTGCCGCGAAAGCGCAGGCGCGCCAGGGCATAGGCCGCGGGCACCGCCATCAACATGGTGACGATAGTAGTGCCGACCGAGATGATGGCACTTGAAAGGAGGTTCGGGAGGATCGATCCGGAGCCGAACAGTACGTCCCGATAAGCCTCCAGCGTCGGCGAGAAAACCAGCTTGGGCGGATAGGCGAGCACGTCGGAATCGGTCTTGAGCGAATTCAGCACGCTCCAGATGATCGGGAAGGCCCAGGCCAGCAGGAAGACCATGGAAATCGCGAGCAAGGCGATGGCGCGGAGGCGTTTTGCCGTCACTTAGCCCTCCGCAGGGCAAACAAGATGCCGGAGATGATGATGGTCACGATCAGCAGCGCCACCGCCAGCGCCGCACCGTACCCGATTGACAACTCAGTGAAGGATTTCCTGTAGGCATAGAGGTTGAGGATCTCGGTCGCGGTCCCGGGGCCGCCGCCGGTGACGGTGAAGATCGCAGCAAACGCGGTCAGCGCCACCATCGTCCGCATGATGATGACCATCACGATTGCGGGCCGCAGCAAGGGCAGGGTGATGCGGCGGAAGCGCTGCCAGGCGGAAGCCCGATCAAGCCGCGCGGCCTCATAGATGTCCTCGGGCAGTGAGGCCAGCGAGGCCAGCAGCACCATGAACGCGAACGGCGTCCATTGCCAGGTATGGATTGCGATCACCGAGACCGTCGCAAGCGTGGGATCGCCGAGCCAGTTCTTGCTACCGAGGCCGGCGTTGATCGCGAGGTAATCGATAATGCCGAATTCCGGTGCCAGCATGAAGGTGCGCCAGATCATCCCGACGACGGCAGGCGACAGCACGACGGGCAAGATCGCGATGACCCTGAACCAGCCCTGGCCCCGCTTCATGTCCATGACCAGCAAGGCGAGCGCCAGGCCGATGATGACCTGCAGCGCGACCGTGGAGCCGGTATAGACGAGGCTCACCAGCAGCGAGGTCCAGAAGCGCTCGTCGGAGAGCAGCACCTGGTAGTTCTCGAATCCGACGAAGCCGTTGGTGAACGGCATCGCCAGATCCATCCGGAACGCGCTGGTATAGACCAGAAAGAGCAGCGGAAACGTTGTCGTGGCAAGCAGCGCCAGAAACGCCGGTGCAAGCAAGGTTGCCGCAAACCGGCGCTCGCGCTGCGCCAGGACGCGCCCGAAATCGCTGTGAGGCGCCTCACTCGCGATCCCGGCCGATGTCGCCGCTGTCGTCGCCATGGCTCAGCCGCGCATCATGGGTTCGATGCGGCGCTGCGCATCGTCCAATGCGGCCTTGATCGTGGCTTGGCCGGAGAGGGCCGACTGGATCGCGGTTGCCATGGTGTCGCCGATCGCCGGCCATTGTGGCACGCGCGGGCGCCAGTCGACGTCGGTATCATCCTGCAGAGCGCCCATCGTGGCTTCGACGAAATTCTCGCCAAAGCCGTTCATGAGCTTGATGTATTCCGGATCCTTCCAAACCGAGGTGCGGTTGACGCCGGAGCGCTTGGTCGGGCCTGCAAAACGATGCGCGGTGCGCGCCTGGGTCTCGGCGCTCGCGGCCCATTGAATGAAAAGCCACGTCGCCTTGCGCTTCTTCTCGGGCAGCGCGGAATTGATTGGAAAACCCCAGTTCCAGATCGAGGTGGTGCGCTTGCCCGATGGGCCCTTCGGCCAGCGCGCATAGGCGACCTTGCCGATGACTTTGGACTTCTCGGGATTGTTGATGACCGAGGCCGACGAATGTGCGTCGATGTAGCTGGCGACCGTGCCTTGCGAGAAGGCGTCGGCGATATCCGGCCAGTTCCAGTTCGCGGCCGCCGTCGGCGCGTACTTCTTCATGATGTCGATATACCAGGCGAGCGCCGCCTCGGCCTCGGGGCCATTGACGGTGAGCTTGCCGCCCTTCATCCAGTCGCCGCCGAATTCGCGGAAAATTGACGGATAGATGTACATATTCTGGCCGGCACCGGCGACGCCGCGCAGCGCTGCGCCCCAGATGCGGTCGTTCGGCGTGTTCAGCGCCGCGGCGTTCGACATATAGGCTTCGAGCGTGTCGGCCGGCTTTAGACCCTTCGCGTCGTAGAGATCCTTGCGATAAACCTGAATGGTGACTTCGCCGTCATAGGGCATGCCATAGAGCTTGCCGTCGATGCCATTGGCGCTGCGCCAGGCCGGAATGATGTCGTCGAGCTTGAACCATGCCTGGTCGGTCAGCGACTTGTCGTTCAGATAGGTGTCAAGCGGCTCCACCCATTTGTTCGCGGCGTAGAGCGCGTAATACATGGGGTCCGCGGCATGGGTCGCGTAGGTGCCGGTCTTCGAGGTCAGGTCGATGACGCTCTTTTGCCGGATCTGCGCCGGCGGAATCTTTTCAAAACGGACATCGATGCCGGTCAGTGCCTTGAACTGAGGCGCCAGCGTGATCAGGTTTTCGAAATAGCTCGCGGGGATAACCGCGACAGTGATTGTTTCGCCTGATACCTGCTGCCAATCGATCTTGGCTGACTTGTACGGCGCAAGGTCGGCATCCTGCGCGGCGGCCTGTCGCAGAAGGGTAGGTCCAAACGTCGCCAGAGCCGCTGCCGCGGTTCCGGTTTTGATGAGCTTTCGTCGCGTCGGCCTGAATGGCGTCATACTGTCCTCCCGAAAATCCGGATTTTCGCTCCGGTTAGTCAGGACATTTGCCGAAATGTTATAACAAGTCAACCGCGGCAAGGCTGCTGCCCGTCATTGACATTGGAACGTTATCTTGCGCGGCTCGGAACTCCGGCGCTCGCTTCCAGACCAGAGATAGTTCCAAGCCGACGATGCGCCGCTTGACGTATCCGTCGATGTCCAGCCGCCCGTGCCCGCGCGACGTCAACCTGCGAGAAACCCGCCATTCACAGCAACGACGGTACCGGTCGCATATTGCGACGCCGGCATGCAGAGGAACGACGGCGCCGGCAATATCTTCCGGCCGTCCCCACCGCTTGAACGCGGTGCGTCGGCGATGCGCTGGTCATGCGCGAGATCAGTCCGGCCGGCGGCGTTGATCGCGGTCTCGATATAGCCGGGCGCAACCGCGTTGATGCGAATGCCCTCTTCGGCCCACTTCAAGGCCAGTGCCTTGGTCAACATCACGACGCCACCCTTACTAGCGCAATAGGCGGGGATACGCGGCAGCGCCAAAACCGCGTTCATCGAGGCGATGTTGACGATCGATCCGAGACTCCGCAAGCAGCGCGCGAAAAGCCATACAGGTCCGGAAGGTGCCGGTGAGATTGACGTCGAGAACCTTCACGAAAGTCTCGATCTCGAATTCCTTGTCGCGGGCGAGAATCCCGCTGCAGCTCCAATCAACACGGTCGCCCAGGAAACGCTGGTAACGACGCCTCGACTGGTCCGCAACGGCAACCCGCCCTGACCAAAATTCTACTTTGCCCAAGCCAGGCTGACCTTGTCTCTGGGACACCACAGCGCCGCTCGCGCGCGCTTCGACTGTCTCCAGCTGAGATCGCGGTTCCATGGATCACCAATAAGGCAAGAGCCGCCTCGCTTGGTATGGCCCGGGAAGGGCAGCGCAATTTCATCTGCCCCCTCAGACGAAAGCTTACGTAGGCATCTGCCTGTTTAGAGCTTTGAACAATGAGTCGGGCTCGTTAGAACCTCGCCAGTGCCGCGTGCGAGAGGATCGAAAAGTTGCGCGATTGAACGGCGACCGCACAAAAGCACCGGCCGAAGCCAGATGGGCAAATCGATCCGACACAGAATTCTCGACTTCGACCATGCAGAGAGCAAGTTACTACTGCCAACGAGACGGTGAGTGCACCGTATCACGCTCCGGTTGGTCGAGGCGCCCGCCACGGGATGGCGGGCTTAGAAGTGTCCAATGCGCGTACGAAGCTATTGCTGCAGCGCCTCGAGCTTGGCGTTCTTGCCATCGACTACCTTGAACATAACATAGTGCGGCTGCATCTGCCCGTTCGGCAGGAACTGGACGTCGCCGAACACCGTCCCCTTGACTGGCTTGCCGCGGATGGCCTCCGCGACGGTCTTGCGGTCGAGCGACTTTGTAGACTCCACCGCCTGCGCCCACACCTGCACGGCGGCGGCGCCCAGCGCGGCGCTCTTATCGGGAGCGGCTCCATAGGCCTTCGTGTAGGCAGCCACGAACGCTTTACTCTCCGGAATGGTCGTGAACGGCGGCAGGTCGGGGAAGAAAATGTCCGCTGAGATCACGCCGTTATTGGCATCGCCGGCCACCTTGAACACCGTAGTCAACATGATGCCGACCGCGCCGACGAAGGTCGACTTGACGTCGGCCTGGCGGTACTGCTCGACCATCGCCGGCAAGCCTGAAGAATTTGAGGAGTTCGTGACGATAATCGCGTCCGGATTGGCGCCCTTTAGATTGGTGAGTTGGACGCGGAAATCGGTATCCTTGAATGCGAATTTCTCGGTCATCACGACCTGGCCGGAGAAATTCAGCTTCTTAAACTCGGCTTCGACGGCGGATTGGAAGCCGTTGCCGTAGACGTCGTTCTGAGTCAGGAAAGCCACCTTCTTCGCTTTCATGGTCTCGACGACATACTTAGCGATCACGGCAGCGTCAAAGCCGTTCGAGCTGTTGATGCGGATCGCGTACGGATTGGTTTCGCCGCTGAGGATCAGCTCCGATTTCGAGACCGCCGTGATGTCGAGAACGTTGCCGCGAGCGAGGATCGGTTGCATCGCGAGCGTTACTGGTGAGTTCCAACCTTCAATGACAACGTCGGCCTTCTCCGCAATCATCTCGTTGGCGCGGCTGACGCCGACTGCGGGTGTGCTTTCGTCGTCCTTGGAGATCATCGTGAGCTTGCGGCCGAGCAGTCCACCCTTGTCGTTGATCTGCTGCACCATCAACTTGACCGCATTAGTCACGGTCTGTCCGTCTGGGCCGGCGCCGCCGCTCAGCGGAAAGATGGTGCCGACCTTGATGTCCTGCGCCATCGCTGGCATGGACGCGAGACTCGCCAGCAGCGCGAGAGCCAGTTTCGTCTTGTGCATGCTATTCCTCCCCAAATGTGTCTTTAGGACTTCTTGGTAATACGGCGATAGAGGCCCACGAGACCGGTGGGCCAGAAGATCAGGACCAGTGCGAGCACGGATCCCAGCACGATCTTGTTCCAGTCACCGCCGAGCGAGAACAGGTTCTGCTGGGCGATCAGGAGTGCGGTGCCGATCAGGGGCCCCAGTAGGATGCGGCGTCCGACCAGCACGATGGCGGTGAGCATAAGGACCAGAAAATAGGACTCGAACATGTCCGGGCCGACATAGGCGCGCTGATACGCGTACAGCCAGCCGGCGAGCCCCGTGATCGGTGCGGATATCACGAATACTGCGAGCCTGATCCGGCGTGGATCGACGCCAAGGCTCGCAGCGAGTGCCGGGTTCATCTGCACCATCAGCGCAGTGATGCCGAGGCGGGAGCGACGAAAGCGTGCGATGAAGGCCAAAGTCAACACAAGCAGGGCGAAGGCGATCGGCCAGAGATCCTCTTGCATCGCGCCGGAGAAATTCGTGAAGATCAAAGGTAATTTCAGGGGCGGAATGCCGACGATGCCATCCGAACCGCCCACCGCGTCCCAGTTGAATGCGATCTCGTATGCGACGACGGCTGCCGCGTAGGTCACGAGCGAGAAAACGAATTCGCGGGTGCGCAAGGTCACCGCGCCAAGGAAGGCCGCCGCAGCGAGGCATAGCGCGATTGTCGTCGCAGCCGTGATCCATCCGTTGACGCCGTAGGTGACGGAGAGGTTCGCGGCTGCATAGCCGCCGATGGCCCAGAACACGGTGTGCCCGAGGCTGACCTCGCCGAGGTAGGACAAAATGATATCGGCGCCGTAGCACATCACCGCGAAAATCGCGATCGTGGTCAGCGTTGAATAAGCAACCGAGGTGCCGCCGAGCAGGCGCGGCAGGAAGAAGCCGATCACGACGGAAGCCGCGATCGCGAGCAGGCGCAGGAACGGGATTGAGGCCGGCCGAGAGGATTCGATCGCGGTCATCTGGTCGCAAGCCCCGCGGGACGGATCACCAGCAAAGCCAGCAGCAGCGCAAAGGCAGCCGCCGTCGTGTAGGCCGGCGCGACGAATGCGCCGAAGAAAGCCGTGAACAGGCCGAGCCCGAGGCCAGCCGCGAGCGCGCCGCCAATCGAACCGATACCGCCTAACACGACCACGACGAAGGTCATGATGACCTCGTTAAAGCCCATGCTGGTCAAGATCGGTGAACGGGGCGCAACCAGTGCCGCGCCCAGGGCGACCGCAGAACATTCGAACATGAAGACGAGGAGGTAGACTGTCTTGGCGTTGATCCCGAACAGCTCCGCGAGCTTGGGATCCTCGGCGACGGCGCGAATGACCGCGCCGAACCGGGTGCGCCGCGTGAATACCCAAACGGCGCCATAGAGCAGAATCGTGACGACAAGAACCAGCACATCCTGCCAGGTGAACCACAGCGGGCCAAGATCCACCTTCGCCCGCGCCAATGTTCCGGGAAGGATCTGCGGGTTGCCGCCGAAGATCAGGGCACTTACGCCCTGGAGGACATAACCGAGCCCCAGCGTGACGATCATCAGGCTGGTCAGGTTCTGTGTCATCACCAAGCGCATCATCGCGCTTTGCATCAAAAGGCCAGTTGCTCCAAGTACGATGATCGCCACGAGGACGGCGAGTGGATAGGGCAGACCTAGCTTGGTGATGGCGTACCAGGTGACGAACGCCCCGAGCATATAGAGCTGGCCATGGGCGAAATTCACGAGGCGCGCCACGCCTAGCAAAATGGTCCAGCCGAGGGCGATGCATGCATAGCCGGAACCGAGCACGATGCCGTTGATGATCTGCTGCGCAACGTTCATGGAGGTGCATCCGCGATCGTGCCGAGGTAGGCCTCGATGATGCGGTGATCGGCCGCCATTACCGCGGCCGCACCTTCGCCGACGACCCGGCCGCGTTCCAGCAGATAGAGATAATCGACCACTTTGAGCGCGGCTTTCACATTCTGTTCGACCAGCAGGACCGGCAGCCCGCGATCGACCAGCAGGCGGATGCGGGAGAGCAGGTCGGTGATCAGTCGAGGCGCGAGCCCCGCGGAGGGCTCGTCCAGCATCAGAACGCGCGGTCCAGCGAGCAGTGCGCGTCCCACAGCAAGCATCTGCCGCTCGCCGCCGGACAGTGCCGCGCCCTTGTGCGAGCGGCGCTCGGCTAGGCGTGGAAAAAAGTCGAAGACCTCCGGGGTGGTGAAGAGGTGCCTGCCGGTCGCGTCGGCCGGGGGACGCACCAGCTCGAGGTTCTCGTCCACCGTCAGTTCGGCGAAAATGTTCTTGCCTTCCGGTACCAACGTGAGGCCGCGTCCCACCCGCTCGTGGGCCGCGAGCCTCTCAATGTTGCGGCCCTCAAGCTGGACCTGACCTGTTACAACGGCGTGGCCGCGTGACCAGCCGGCCAGCGCGTTGACCAGCGTGGTTTTGCCGGCACCGTTGGCGCCCACGAGGCCGACCATCCGGCCGGCGGGAACGTCGATACTAACGCCTGACACCGCAACATTGCCGGCGTAGCGGACGCAGAGATTGTCGCTGCTCAGCACGCCGGTCATTCGTCGCGCCCCAGATAAGCTTCGCGAACCCGGGCATCGCGTTGGATCTCGGTCGGCGTTCCCGTCGCCAGCATCGCGCCCTGGTCGATCATGACTATGCGGTCGGCGATTGACATGATCAGGTCCATGTGATGCTCGATCACCACAAGGGCCAGCCCGCGCTTGCGCAACCCGATCAGGACGTCGGCGAGCTTCTTCATGTCGCCACCGCTAAGGCCGGCGGCCGGTTCGTCCAGCAGCAGCACTTTTGCTCCGGTGCCATAGGCAAGCGCCACCGACAGCAGCCGCTGCACGCCGTAGGGAATGTCGCCCGGAAGCTGGCCATGGTACTGCCGTGGGATGCCGAAGAAGTCGAGTAGTTGTGCGGCGGCGGTCTCGGCGGAACGGCGGGTCGAGGCCTCGCGCCACGGTGCGAAAAGCGAAGTCATCAAATTGGTCGAGAAGTCGCGGAAGATCGCCGAAACGGCATTCTGCAGGACCGTTAACTCGCCGAAGAACGAGTTCTGCTGGAAGGTTCGGCGCAGGCCGCGGCTGGCGAGATCGAATGTTTGGAGCGCGGAGACGTCGCTGCTATCGAGGAAGGCACGGCCTCGATACGTCACGGCGTTGGTAACGGCTGCAAAGCAGGTGCTCTTGCCGGCGCCGTTAGGGCCAATGATGCCGAGGATCTCGTTGCTATGAACCGACCAGCTCATGTCGCGCAGCGCGACCAGCGCGCCGTACTGGACGGTTAAACCTTCGACGTGCAGCACCTCGCCGGCACTCGTGCGGGTTTCCCCGGAATTTGCCACCCGGCTGTCCATCCCTCGTTGTTCTGATCGCAGCGGTGGCGACCGGTCTTATTGGCGGGCAGCTAACGGAGCAATCGATGGGGATCAAATCGCAGGAGAAGCCGCCTCGCATAGGGATCGTATCGCTGACAGACAGCGAAAACTTGTGCTGACTGGTTGCCTTCGACACCCTGGGGTCTAGCTACTGCGAGGCCCGCAACCTGCACGAAAAAAACTTGGTTCGTCGGCAAGCTCCTGCAAAACGGTCGCTCGGTCAAAGGTTCGAGGGACGGTACGGCAAAAGGACGCGAGCGCGCGCGTCGCGAGGCCGAGAATAAAGAAGCTGCGGCACCACATGTACATCGCGCTTGCAAGACTAACGAAGCCATGATGCGCGCCAGGTCACGCGAAGAGTTCTACGATCTTCGCCGAAACGACGCGATTGCATCGAGACGGGACGTCGATTGTGATGCCCCAATAACAATCCAGCTATGGGTCCTGGTTTAGCCGCAAGTAGGCCATTGAGGAAGGCTGTCTCACTCGAGAGGGTCATTTCCTTTCGGCTCTTGCAAGAACTTCGGCATGTGGTTACGCGGTTCACGATCACGCGGGGCGGGGCGTTCGGACGGGTCGCGGCCGAGCTTGGACTGCAGCTCGACGAGGTCGGTGAAGACGTCGGC
>NZ_JBVVPB010000053.1:0-28801 GCF_055807435.1 Bradyrhizobium sp. Ken51
GCTGGCAGACGAACAGAAAGCAGCAATCGCGAAAATCATCTCCGATGACGGTCTTACTCGCTGGGCCAAGGGTTGAGCCAACATGAGCTCAGAAATTACCATCAGAGAGATGAACTTCGATCGACGACCTCGTTGAGAGGGCTAGCACAAACATTTCGCATCGAACGGCCTCGATCAAAGAGCTCGGCCCAACCGAGCTCTCGTTCACAGGCGTCTGAACGCATCATATCCGTCTAAGGAATAGAATATGTATACCAAACTGGCCCTCCTCATCGATGGCGAATGGATCGAGGAAACCAATGCTGGAAGCGAGACCGTTCTCAACCCGGCTACGGAGCAGCCTCTGGGCAAGCTCCCGCACGTCGGCACGGTAGAACTCGACCGCGCGCTTTCTGCGGCAAGCCGGGCCTTCGAAGGGTGGAGCCGCACCTCACCCTATGAGCGCGGGCAGATCTTGCGCCGCGCGGCTGGCCTTATGCGCGAGCGTTTAGACCACATCGCCACGGTGCTGACCTTGGAGGAAGGTAAGACCCTGGCGGAAGCGAAAGGTGAGATCAACGCCGCGGCAGAGTTCTTTGACTGGTTTGCGGAAGAGGGGCGCCGCAGCTATGGGCGTGTCATCCCGGCGCGCCTGCCCGATATGCGCCAGACGGTCACGCAGGGGCCTGTCGGCCCCGTCGCGTGCTTCACGCCCTGGAACTTCCCAGCCGTAACGCCTGCCCGCAAAATCGCCCCCGCTCTTGCCGCCGGGTGCACTTGCATCATCAAGCCGGCGGAGGAAACGCCGGGTACAACGCTGGAGATGGCGCGGGCGCTCACCGACGCAGGACTACCAAAAGGCGTGCTGAACGTGGTTTTCGGCATACCGGCGAAGGTCTCCGAATATCTGCTGCGCTCTCCCATCATCCGCAAAATCTCGTTCACGGGATCGACACCAGTTGGACGTCGCCTCGCTCGGCTCGCAGGAGAGACCCTGACCCTCGCGACCATGGAGTTGGGCGGCCATGCACCGGTGATCGTCGCGAAAGACGCCGATGTGCAGCGCGCGGCGGAACTCTCGATGGCTATCAAACTACGCAACACTGGCCAGGTTTGCACTTCGCCGACACGGTTTTTCGTGGAACAGCCGGTTTACGAAGAGTACCTCGAACACGCTCGCGCTTTCGTGGAGAAGCAAGTTGTAGGTGACGGCCTGCAAGCGGGCACCACGGTGGGCCCCGTCGCCAACACGCGCCGTATCGCAGCCATGGACGACCTGATCTCCGACGCCTTGTCCCATTCGGCGCGCCTTGTGGTCGGAGGTGAACGACTGAAGGCGGCGGGTCTGATGTACAGGCCCACGATCCTGGCTGATATGCCCGACCAGGCGAGAGCCATGAGAGAGGAGCCGTTTGGCCCGCTTGCGCTGGTACAACCTGTTGATGACCTAGAACAGGCCATCGCACGGGCGAATGCATTGCCTTACGGTCTGGCCGGATATGCCTTCACCCGCTCTGCCGCGACTGCCAACCGCATAGCGGAGGAGATGGAGGTCGGCGTCATCGGCATCAACCAAATGGTGGTGACGATACCTGAAACGCCATTCGGCGGAATCGGCGACAGTGGCTGGGGCCGCGAGGGCGGCATCGAGGGTCTGGAATCCTACACTGTCAGAAAGTATGTGGGCCATCTTCATGTCTAACAGCCGATGGGACCGAAAGGAAAAGGAACAGGAACAGGGGACATGACCTTGGATGGACCAATTTCGGGCTGGCGACCTCGGCGGCTCGCCTCTGACGGTCCGCGTTACTTAGCCTTGGTCAATGCACTCGAGCAGGACATCGCCGATGGCCGGCTATCGGATGGCGATCGCCTGCCGCCGCACCGTGACCTGGCGCGGGAGCTTGGTCTTTCCGTCGGCACGGTGAGCAAAGCCTATCAAGAGGCCGAGCAACGCGGTATTGTCAGCGGCCATGTCGGGCAGGGTACCTTCGTTCGGCGCCGCTCCGCCTCCCAAGCCGAGCCGACGGTAAGACATGAACCCGTCAACCTGGCGCTGAACGTCCCCGTGGAGGGTGGGGAGAGGCAGATCTTGTCCGCCATGTTCACTGAGGTGGTCCGCGAGCCTAATCTTGCACCGTTGCTGCGCTACCATCCCCATGGAGGCATCTGGAAGCACCGTGAGATTATCGCTGCATCGCTTTCGGATAGCAGCTTCACGGTCAGACCGGCCCAGCTGTTTCTGTGCAATGGCGCTCAGCACGCCATCGACATCGCCGTCCGCCTGACGGTAAAGCCGGGCAATAGCGTCCTGGTCGACACCTTCACCTATTCGGGCTTCAAAGCGATCGCCGCTGCCGGTCACCTCAACTTGGTGCCCGTGGCGATGGACGAAGAGGGAATAGACCCGGAAGCACTGAAACAGGCGTGTCGCGCGTCTGGGGCACGAGTGCTGTATTGCATGCCGACCTTGCAGAGCCCCACTGCCCGCACGATGGGCCTTCCTCGCCGGCGGCGCCTTGCTGAACTGGCCGAGGAACTCGATCTCGCTATCATCGAGGATGACGTTTACAGCTTTTTCTTCTCCGAACGTCCGGAGCCAATCGCCTCGTTAGCGCCGAGCCGCACCTTCTACATCACGTCCTACTCCAAATGTCTTGCGCCAGCTTTCCGACTCGGCACGTTATCGGTCCCGGCAGAGCACGTTGCTCAAGCCGAGCTTCTCCTGCACGCCTCCGCCTGGTTTGTGGCTCCGATGCTAAGTGAGGTCGTGGTGCGGCTGATCGAGAGCGGGAAATTTGAGGAGCTTCTGCGTGAGCGACGTTTGCAAGCGCTTGAGCGTTACCGGGTCTTTCTGGATGTCTTCCCCAAAATCGCGAAACTTCAGTACGCGGCCTTCTACGGATGGTTGCCATTGCCGCAAGAGTGGTCCGCGGATCGTTTTGCCGCCGCGGCCCGAGGTCGCGGCATACTCGTAACCCCTCGCATCGCGTCAGCAGTTGGCGAGGAGGAGCCCGGCGCAATCCGGATCTGCCTTGGCGCGCCGAACGATCTCCAAGAACTCTCTGATGTCCTTCAGGCTCTGCGCGATATCCTGAGCCGCCACCCGGTAAACGTTGCGTCTGTCGCATAGCCGACGATCTCCGAGCCCTGTGTTACGGGCGAGATGTAGCAGGAATGGCTGAGCGCCCGGCATTCTCGTCGACCTGGCCACGCCCCCGATCGTGACTTTACCTGCGGCGATTAATCAATGACTACGGCCAACTCCCGAAAAGGCGACTTTTATCACCTCGTTGGCATTGTCGGGGCGGGGAGGCTTGGTTTAGCCTTTTGGCTCAGTGCTGGTCAGTTGCGCGAGATTGAGCCAGCTCTGTCCCACGACTACAAGAGTGAGATCTCGTTCACTTCACCTCAAGCGCTAGTGAACGGGCCCACGAATCGAGCGCAGCGCCTGGTGTCTGAATTCGGGCGGCGCGGGCTAAAGCTGTTAAATCCAGCAAAGGTGTAGTGCTGCGGACAAGTGACGAAGCCCCACCGCGAAGCAGTGATTATCAGTAGCTCGCGAGCATCTGCGAAGATCGCGAGTCGAATGCTTCAACAATCCTAGATGTAGAACGAACGATAGAGGCGATCGCCATGACCGCAAGGAGGAATGTATAATGCAGGCTAACTCTAATGGCTTTCTTGAGAGCGTCGACAAACATTTCAGGCATTCCATGACCTTTCTCGATCTACCCGAGGGTCTGGCGGAGCGGATCATTCAATGTAACTCGACCTACACGGTCCGCTTTGGCGTGAGACTGCGCGGCCGCATGTACAGCTTTATTGGCTGGCGATCAGTCCACAGCGAGCACTCTGAACCTGTAAAGGGTGGTATTCGCTACGCGCCGAACGCCGATGCCGAAGAGGTGGAGGCGCTTGCTGCACTCATGACGCTCAAATGCTCACTTGTCGATGTGCCGTTTGGCGGCTCGAAGGGAGCCCTCAAGATTGATCCGCGCGAATGGGCCCCACAGGAACTCGAGCGCATCACGCGCCGCTTCACCCAGGAACTCAATAAGCGCGGCCTGATCGGTCCTGGTGTCAACGTTCCGGCCCCGGACATCGGCACAAGCGAGCGGGAAATGGCCTGGATGATGGACGAATTCCGCCGCGCCAACCCGACCGATGTAGTCAACGCACGCGCCTGTGTAACGGGAAAGCCTTTGTCGAAAGGCGGTATTGCCGGTCGCACCGAGGCAACGGGCAGGGGCGTGCAGTTTGCGATCCAGAGCTATCTTCGCGATCCGCGCACCCGAGGTTTGAATGGTAGACGCGATCTCAAGGAGGCTTCTATTGTGGTCCAAGGGTTTGGCAATGTCGGCTATCACGCGGCTAAATTCCTGTCCGAGGAGGACGGGGCCCGGGTGATCGCGGTTGCGGAGAGGGATGGTTATGTTGCGAATCCAAAGGGGCTCTCCATTGAATTGCTGAAGCGTCATCAATTTCAAACGGGCAGCGTTCTGGGCTTTCCTGGCGCCACGTCTGCTGCTGACGACATGTCGGGAATCGAATTGGCCTGTGATGTTCTCATTCCTGCAGCAATGGAAAACGCCATTCACTCGAAAAACGCGGGCGACATAAGAGCGCATCTTGTGGCAGAAGCCGCCAATGGCCCTGTCACCTTCGAGGCTGACAAGATACTCCGTTCTCGAGGAATAACCATCCTACCGGATCTTTATGTGAATGCCGGCGGTGTGGTCGTCAGCTATTTCGAGTGGGTGAAGAACCTGACACACATCCCGTTCGGGTTAATGGAACGGCGGCGCCGAGAAAGGCGAAACCAGACGATCGCTACAGCGCTGGAACGGATGACTGGCAAGCAGTTTCCAGCCGACATGCGCGACGAGTTTCTTGAAGGAGGCGCGGAGATCGATCTCGTTCGATCCGGCCTTGAGGACGTCATGCGGAGCACCTGGGCACGCATTGCAAATCTGATGGAAGAACGGCCGGAGCTCGGCGACTACAGGACCGCCGCGTACGTCGCATCCATCCGGCAGATCGCCGAAGCATACGAAGCGATCGGGATCTGAGGAACGGAGAGAGTAGCAATCAAACGGAGCGATAGCGAGCCAGCTTCGTACAGGAAGGGCAAGGATGGCATGAGGTTCATTCGCGATCTAGTGCCGTGAGAGCCTGTTTGCTTTTTCCTGACGATGAAGCCGCAAGCATGACCTCAATAGGTTTAAGTGCGGCCTTCGCCTGAAAACTGAGTATCACCGGACTACCTGTCTGCATGCGGCTTGTCCGGCGAGAGCTCCTTGAGCAGCCATCTCCGCCGCGGACTGTCGTTGACGGCCCCGCATCAAGACGGAAGCCGTGAGCGCTCCAGCGCCGACAGAGCCATGATCTCCCGTTCGGGGGCGGGGGGCAATCTCCGTTCGTTTCTTTTCGGTAAGGAAGAGCTCAAGATGCTGATCAAAGTCCTGCTTTGACGCCGGTACAGACTTGAAGTGGCAAGCTTTCGCCAGTTGTCGACAGCTTACAAACTTCATGTTCAGATTGGTTGATGGAACGCGCTCACAAGTTCAGCGGGGAGCTTTCGCAGACACTAAACTTAGCAAGAAGGATTTGGACCCTTGGTCGCAAAAAAAACTTGCATCCACTGCATTCAAGCGCAGGATTCCTGCGGTTTGCTTCGTTTTTTGACAAATTCCTTACGGCGACTCGATACTCTCTTCCAAACAAAGAAGAACTAAGCTCGCCCGGAAGAGACGCAATCAGCGGAATGAAACCTAGGAGAGTCCGTGACGCGCGCCGGTGAACTCGAGGCTGATCTGCGAACCTTGCCGGGACGTCCTCTGTCCAGCGAATGTGACACGTGGAAGTTCGTGGTGTAGCGCACAGAAAGAAGCTCGCGGCATCGGTGCCGGGCTTGCCATTAGCGCCGCGGACCAGCGTTGCTATAATTTCGGCGGATGCATCGGCTTCGCGCACGCCCGGGCGAATAACGTCCTTCGCTTTGAGCATTCCGGCATCAGAAATCGCAGCGGCTTCGCGCATGATGGCAATTTTCAGGTCCGATTTCTCGCCGCGAATCCAGGTGACGACGTTCGTGCAATCGAGGAGTTTCGCGTCGGCCAACCGGGACTTGCATTTTTCGACGGCGAACGTCGGCAGGAGCTTCGCTTCAAGGCCTATCCCCTTGCGGCCGAGCCCCTTGTCCAAGATGACATCGATTATTGCGTCGTACCCGTCGCGGTCGGGATTGGCAATCAGCGCTTCCGGGTAGCCGATCACCTTGCTTCGATCGACGAACATCTGATGGAGTGCCGCTGGCGCACAATCGCACCCTCAAAGCCGACTAAAGGTGGACTTCATTTTGCCGCCATAGAGAGCGGGGGGGCGGCTTCTGGTCCTACGGGATTTTTGAACTCGTTGTCTTTACGGTACCTCTCAAGCGCTTCTTTTGCCGCGGCCAGGAGAGCGGGACCCGAAAGAACGTCGGCGGCCACGCCTGCCATAGCTTTTGCGGCGAAGGCGAGTCCTTTGTGAGCAGCGTTGGATTTGCCTTGCGCAACCAGCTGCCAGGAATGACCTGGCGTCCCGATAGCATAGCATGAGACTAAGCACTGCACTGTCGGGACGACCCAGCTCACTGTTCCTACGTCCGTGGAGCCCATTGAGTCGGTGCGGGAGCCGTCCGGCGGGTAGATTTGGCCGCTGAGAGGTTCTGAGCTCACTGGCAAACCATGCCGGCCATATGCCGAACGAATATCGTCCGGCGAGAGAGTGCTTTGGATGCGTCGGGCAAACTCCATATCAGAACTGTCGAAGTTGACTCCGCCCAGTTGCAGCAGGTTCGCATGCATGGCTTCTTCCAAGGGAGCGTTGGGAACCAAGTTCGCCTCGCCCGACAGTTGTTTGATCTCCACTCTGGTCTCGGTCATTAGCGCCGCGCCCTCGGCGATCTTCTTGACCCGCTCGATCAGACCCCACATTTCATTGAGCTTAAGTGCCCGAACGAGATGACGCACAACGGCACGCGGCTGCACTACGTTTGGCGCGATACCTCCACCATCCACGAGAGCGTAGTGGACGCGAGCCGAGGAGGGCATGTGCTCGCGCATATAATTCACCCCTACGCTCATGAGCTCCACGGCATCGAGCGCGCTTCGCCCAAGATGCGGCGCAACCGCGGCATGGGCGGCGCGACCATGAAACGTGAATTCCATTTCCACACACGCGAGCGAAGCCGCAGGCCACACGCCCGTAAAGGCTGAGGGATGCCAACAAATCGCAACGTCGACATCGTCGAACGCGCCAGCGCGAACCAAAAAGCTCTTGCCGGAGCCGCCCTCTTCCGCAGGGCAGCCATAGTAACGCACTCGCCCGGGCAGCCCGGCTTGAGCCAGCCAATCCTTTACCGCCACTGCAGCCAAGAGCGAGGCCGAGCCGAGCATATTGTGACCGCAGCCGTGCCCTGAACCGCCCGGAACGAGAGGCCGCTGTTCCGCTACACCTGCTTCCTGGCTCAAACCGGGCAGCGCGTCGTATTCACCAAGGATCGCGATAACAGGGCCCCCTTTACCCGCTTCACCCATCACCGCTGTTGGTATTCCGGCCAACGCTTCAGAGATCTTAAAGCCCTCGACGGCGAGCGTCTGGCGATGTTCGCTGAATGCGAAGAATTCCTGATAGTTCTCTTCGGGCTGCCCCCAAATCCGATCGCTCAAACCGAAAAATTTCGTTTTGTGAGATTCAACGCAGTCCCAAACCGGCTTCGTGTTCCTCAGCATTGGAATTCCTCGCCTAAGATCTGATCACTTACTCTTCGCATTCCGCCCATACACACGCCACCGAGATCCACATCGGGAACCCCGCATCGATCAGCCAGAGATGAAGCGACAGTACATGTTTTATTGCTACGCCCGCACTTCCCCGTAGACGCTCGTTGTGCGAGAATGGGCGATCTGCCGCGACAATCGTCGGCAAATGAGCTCTGCCTGAGACGGAATGCGGCGTTGAGAGTGCTTGACGTGCCGAAATCCATCACCGGAGTGAATATGCCGCTTTGCCGCGTTTGCACCCATTCCATGCTCTCCACACAACGTTCAAAACCCCGTAGAACCACAAGCCGAACCGCTGTTCTTTTTGGCAAAGAGCATCTCGATACGGCGTACCGCATTGCTTGCGATCGCCGACTCTCCCTGTTTCACCAAATCGATAAACTTCCGCCGGCGGTGGCTCCAGGAGGCTGCTTCAGGGAGTCGAGACGGCCGCCGATTTGCGCGCGGTTCTGCTTGGCGGCTTCAGGTGCCGCGATCGCGGCCGCGGTTTCCTGCTCGGCCTGGGTCTCTTCAATATCCTCGATGGCCGGCTCGAGCTGCTCGATCAAACGCGCGACAGATCGTTGCGCATGAGGTCGACGATCATCGTATTCTCGGCCTGTCGTTTCCGACGCTGACGAATTGGTAATTGCGAGAGTCCGCATGGCCGCCCAAAAACCGACGACAATGCGGGCTCGTGCCACTCCCTGATTTAGTCGGTAGCGAGTCGCTACAGCGCCGCCGTGAGAACACGCGGCTTATTTTTTGTTGATATGAGCTCTCAGAGCAACAGGACAGATATCGCTTCAGTCCTGTGTCCCTGTGACAGGTCGTGAACGAAGAAGCTGCGCTCAAATCCCGAAGCCGGGGTTCACTGCGCTTGGGAGGTTGTCGAAATGCGTCCTGCTCGGCCGCCGACCGCGCTCGACTCCGACAATGGGTCGCGACATCTCAGCTAGAGACTCCAGGTCCCGCTGATAGCGGCGAAAATCGAACAACACTAAAACATCTTGCCTGCGCATCGAGAGCAGCAAATGCGGCCACTGGTCCGTTTGAGGTGCACTGACGGGAAGGCTTCAATGTTGTCGCTGGCTCGTCCACCAACTAGAAAAGCGGCCCGAGTTGGATCCGCCAGGAGCGCCAAGACGCGATCGAATTGTTCCTGCGGAACGCCTTCACTCATTTCGAGTATGCGGTCTGCGGCACGCTGTGCATAGTCGGCCAGAAAGGCTTCGGAGCTACCGACTTTTTCAGTAGCCTTAAGCTGTAGCAGGGAGCTTCGGCTTTCTCGCAACTCCGCTATTAGCTGGCGTTGAAACCCCTGATAACCCGCAAAGCCTATCTTGCCGACGAAACGCGTGATCGACGACGCGCTCACGCCTGTGCGCTCGGCCAGTTCCTCAAGGGCCGGTGCAGGACGAACTCATACGGCGAAAGCAGCGCCATTTTCTTTTTGAGCTGCCGCAACGCTGCTACGGTTGGTGGGCGGGAGAAGTGTACTTGATGCCGGTTCTTGCTTCCTTAAGCTGAGACAGTACGATTTCTGCACCTATCGCCACCGTCCAAGAGGTGCAACTGAAAGCAAGCACATCAAGGCGTCCGGCGGGCGGAAGCGTGTCGGCAATATCAGGAAAGAGGTCGGCATCGAGAATGCACCACCGCTGTACTCATCTGTGGACGCCCCGCGAGATGCAAGCGATTTTTGAAGAAGATCGGCACGTAGTCGGATGCTGCCATCTGTCCGGCCTCTGATGGTCCAGCGATGAAGCTGCGGGCCCGTATGGGAGTTCGCAGACCGGAATCAAATCAGAAACGCGTGCTCGGTAGGCGCGATGAGTACACCTGGTTCTTCCGGTCTCGTCTCGCCGACTGTTGCGCCATACTCTCCTTCGACCGACTACATCTCTGACGACCTCAGGTCGGCCAGGATCACGCCTTGGCTGCGACCGGAGCCCTGTAATTCTCCTGCTTGATAAGTAGCGCCCAGACGATCCGCGCCATCTTGTTGGCGAGCGCGACCGTTACCAGCATGCGGTTTGCGAGCCAGCACCTGTTCGAGCCACGATCCTCTTGGCGCACCGCGTTTGCTCGCCTGTTGCACGACCGCGCTGCTGCCGATGATGAGAAGGCGCCTGAGCGGGCGTTCGCCCATCTTGGATGTCGCACCGAGCTTCTGCTTGCCGCCTGTCGATCTTTGAAGAGGCGTGAGACCGAGCCATGCCGCGAAGTCACGGCCTTTGGCAAAGGTCTCGGCCGGCGGTGCTAGAGCGGCGATCGCGGCGGCGGAGATTGGGCCGATGCCGGGAACGGTCATTAACCGGCGCGATACCTCATCCTCGCGAGCACGTCGCGCGATCTCCTGGTCGAGATCCGCGATCTTGCCATTGAGGTCGGTCAGCAGGTCCAACATCAATCGGAACATGGCGTGGGCCGCTTTGGGAAGCGAGCTGGCCATCTCTTCCTCCTCGATCAGATCGATAAGCATCGCCACGTGCGATGGCCCCTTAGGTGCGACCCAACCATATTCAGTGAGATGTCCCCGGATCGCGTTAATGAGCTGCGTTCGCTGCCGCACTAACAGGTCACGGGTCCGAAACACCAGACCCGCCGCCTGTTGCTGCTCGCTCTTCACGGCCAGGAACCGCATGCTCGGCCGCTGCGCTGCTTCGCAGATCGCCTCGGCGTCGATCGCGTCGTCCTTTTGCCGCTTCACAAACGGCTTTACATAGGCGGGAGGGATCAGCCGAACTTCGTGGCCAAGCCGAGTGAGCTGACGGGCTCAGTGATGGGCTCCGCCACATGCCTCCAGCGCTGCTGCGAAGAAATCCAGCAGCTTTCCTCGGCTGATCCGTTTGCTGAATATAGCTCGCCCTTTCCCGTCTGCTCCATGAGCGTGGAAAACCTGCTTGGCGATGTCCAGACCGATTATGCTAACCTCCGACACGGACGCCTCCCTTGAGTGGTGCTAAACACCTCCACTTTGGCACATCGATGCCGTCGGCGGGGCGTCCACCCCATCATACGCGGTCCTGCGAAACGCCGATATCCCTCTGTCGGGCAGGTGTTCAGCTTCTTCCAGCATTGAAAAGGCCGTGGTGGATCATCGCGAGCTCTCAAAACGTCAATCAGGCGCGTTAATTGGTGCGGCCAGATAGCGCGGAGACCCGGAGCACCAGGTCCGGGAGATCCATGGCCAATCAGACGAACTGCCCAAGGGCGCTGCATCGACCGAGAGGCTCGAAGCTTGATCTCGTCGTATTCTCGCCATCAAGCACAGGAATTCAGCGATAGGAGATCGCATATTGATGAAATTCGGCCTTGAGGAGACCGCAATATATTTGAGCTACACCCATCTCATCGGTCGCTGTGCCGACTTCCCAACGAAACAAAAGTCAGTTGCGAGATGTGTTTCCCGCTTCCAAAATCAACCAACGGAAGACGAAATGGAACTCACCGGCGAAGCAATCTGGTCTGCAATCCGCATCGAGCCAAAAAAAACCGCCGTCTTGGTGGTCGATCTGCAGAACGCCGAAGTTTCCGAGGAAGTGCAGCTCAAATATCCGGATTACGTCGATCGAATCAGGCGTCTCGTAGTGCCCAACGTACAGCGGCTACTCGATGCCGCCCGTACCAACGGTGTCGAGGTGATCTATGCGACCATCGAAAGCCTAACCCAAGATGGGCGTGATCGTTCGGTTCTGCACAAGTTGGCGAATCTTCATGTGCCCAAGGGCTCATGGGGTGCGAAGGTGCTCACCGAGATCGCTCCGGTGGGCGACGAAATCGCTCTTCCAAAGACCGGCTCGGGTGTGTTCAACACGACCGTTCTCGAATATGTGCTTCGAAATATCGGGATTGAGGCCGTCATCGTGGTTGGCGTTCTCACCGACCAGTGCATCGATATGGCCTTGCGAGACGGCGCAGACCGCGGCTTCTTGATGATCTGCGCAAGTGATGCATGTACGTCGTATACGGAAAGCCGACACGAAAATGCGCTCCGTGCGCAGTATCGGCCGGTAAAGATCGCAACAACAGCAGATCTCGTGCTGGAGCTGACAGGTAAGGCGACCAGCACCAGCACCAACAGCTAAAGCAGGACCGAAGATCTCAGCTGGTCGCAACACGCCGATCCCGTCAGCGATGAACATTGACGCCCTTAGTCCGTTGAGCCCTCGAAGCGCGCGCGGAACTGCCTACGGGTCCTTCGACCAATCCGGCTCGGCAATCTGGTTAAGCAACGAGCTGACCGACTTGCCGTGCGCGTCCAGCGCGAGTGAGCGCGTCACACCCCCGCCGAGTGCACCGCCGAGGACGAAATTTAGCGCGGCGTGCTTCGGCAATTCGTAACGTGTCACGCGGCCATGCACCACGTCGCCGAGCCATACCCCCACGCGTTCTGACGTCAGTCCGGCGCACAAATGGGCATAGTGGTTCGGGTCGTGACAGATGAACGACACGTTCAGCGTGTTGCCCTTGTAGCCGGTCCGCGAATGGGCGATCTCGCGAAGCTTCATATCAGGTCTCCACGAAGGTGAATGTGGGTTGGAGAGTTCTGCGGCAGCAGCACGGACTGCACGGCGAGCACAGATTTTGTCCCGCCGCCGCCGCCGGCCGGCCCATTAGTGTAAAGCGTCTCGACTTCGTTGCCGATACGCTCCTACCTTGCAGTTTTGCTCACGGTCAAACAAGTTGGACGATGAGCCCCACGAACAGATCAATCTATAGCGTCACGAGCGCGTTCGAGAAGTTGGGGATCAGTGCAAGCCAATCGGAGCTGATCGCCATTAGCGTCGACTGGGAAGGCCGGCGTCAGGTGCTCGCGACCGAGCTTGCCAATCGCGAGAGCCGGTCGAGCTGGAAGAATTGTTTGGAGACCCTGAATATCCGCGGCTTGGATGCTGTCGAGTTCGTCATCTATGACGATTACCCTGGGCTGAAGTAGGCGATCAATAAGCGTCTCAGACGCGCAGAAGCGAACGATTAGCTTCCGTGAACTTGAGTAGCCGCATCTGCGATTCCCAATCTCCCTCAGAAGGTGAAGGTCTCGGAGAGCCGCAAGAAGTTCGTAAGCAATACGTCCCCTTGTCGAGTCAGTATCGATTCCGGATGGAACTGCACGCCATAGGTTGGTTGATAGCGATGTGCGAGGGCCATGACCTCGCCTTCCTCCGAACGCGCTGTCACCGTGAGATGCGACGCGCATGACTCATCGATCTCGACAACGAGAGAATGGTAGCGCCCGACGCGAAGTGGGGACGGGAGGTCCTTGAATAGCCCTCGGCTATCATGAGTTACGTAGGAGGATCGACCATGCATAGGGCGACGTGCACGCGCCACTTGACCGCCGAAAACGCTCCCAATGCACTGGTGACCGAGGCAGATGCCTAGAATAGGGACTTGACCCGAAAGTTCGCGGACGACGGCGGTGGATATTCCGGCCTCAGCTGGACTACAGGGACCGGGCGAGATAACTACTGCCGCGCGGCTTGAGGCCAACCAGATCGCTAACGCCGACCACGTTGTTCCGGATCACTTCTGCTGCTTCACCAAGCTTGCGGAAATAGCGGGCAATGTTGAAGACGAAGGAGTCGTAGTTGTCGATGATGACAATCAAGATGCACCGGATGTTTCAACACGAAATGCATCAAAGATTCGCTGTGCCTTTGCGAGCGTCTCTTCCTATTCTGCCTCTGGATCCGACATCGCCGTTACACCGCCACCCGCATGAAACACGGCTAGGTCGTCGTCGATCGTGACAGTGCGGATCGCGACATTCGTGTCCATGTGCCCGTTGAAGCTGATAAAGCCAATCGCCCCGCAATAGACCTCTCGCGCCGCCCGCTCGTTTTCTGCGATAATTTCCATCGATCGCAGCTTTGGCGCCCCTGTAATCGAGCCTTCGGGAAAGCAAGCTCGAAGCAGGGTAATAGCGTCCTGGTCGTCTGCAAGTTCACCCGTAACGATCGATACGAGGTGGTGCACTGAGGCGTAGCATTCGAGGCCGCACAGCACTGGAACGTCGATCGAATGTGGAGTGCAAACGCCCGACAGATCGTTGCGCATGAGGTCGACGATCATAGTATTCTCGGCACGGTCCTTTTCGGACGCGACTAGGAGTTCAGCGCGGCGTTGGTCTTCCATGGAATCCGCGGAACGCGCGATCGTGCCTTTAATGGGCCGCGTTTCGACCTGTCGTCCCTCGAGCCTCAGGAATCGTTCCGGCGAGCTCGATGCGATGGTGAGCTTGCCGTAGCGCAGGAGGGCTGCAAAGGGTGCCGGGTTCAATGACCGCAGATGGCAGTAGAAGGCAAGAGGATCAAATGAGGTCGATAGGCGGGCGCTGAAGCGCTGCGCAATGTTGGCCTGGAAGACCTCTCCAGCCAGAATCAAGTCGACGACGCGCTGTATCGCCGCAATGTAGCTCTCACGGCTGAAGCTCGAATGCCATGCGGCAGCTCGGCCGGTGGACTCGTTCCCCGACGTCTTTGGGCCCGCAAGTAATGCTGCTGCAAACTCGTCGGCTCGACGGCGTGCGCGCTCGACTCGACGTGCGGGATCCTGCTTCGGCCATCCGGTAGAAACGACCCAGCATCTATCGTCATGGTGGTCGTAGCCGATGACCACGTCATAGAAATGGAGGATGGATTGGGACAAACGCTGACCGGGAAGCGTCGGCGCCGACAATCGCTTCAGAGTTCTGGTCAGATCGTAAGCGAGGAAGCCGGCCGCGCCTCCCTGGAACGGCGGGAAGATCAGGACGATGCTCTTGCGGATACTTGGCGAGCAGGCTGCGAGGACTTCCCATGGATCGCCCTCGAGAGCCTCTCCGTTGCAACTCGCTTGTCCGTCCGCGACGATCTAGGTGCTGAACGGGTCGCAGGTCAGATATGAGTAGCGCCCGAGCAACTCATGCCTTGCCGCGCTATCGAAAAACGTGAGGTGTGCTCGATGCGCGAGACATCGAGCGCCGTGACCGGCTCAATCCACTGCAGCTCGCGGACGTGCATGGGACTGTCAGTCACCAACGACTGCCGTGTTGTGAGGCGTGCTCCGATTGTGATTCCGACCCCAACGAGAGCGACGCTCGTCTGGGACCCGCAAGCTCTTGAAATCGATTGTCAGGTTAACCCCCGCCCGTGGACACGGTGCGCCGAGTAACTTGGCTCTTCGCTGCCGTTGAGGCCAAACGCGCATCTGTTGATACATTGTAGTCCGCCGCGAACCGTAGCTCCCAGAGCGGTCGTACCCGCCTGATCGATTCCTGGTACAGATCATGCGCCTTGTAAGCTGCGAGTTCCATCTCGTTGTCGAACTCACCGTAGACCACAACGTCGACATCGTTGCCGAACTGGTCGGACTTGCGATTGCGAGCAACCTCGAGCCGGTTTGCAAGTGGGATTGTGGTGAGTACCCTTTGGCCTTCGATGATTTGGTCGATATGGGCGTTATCCTTGGCGGTGAACAAGACGATGTGACGAATCATGGACAGCCATTAGTGATTTCGGAAGTAGGTCGCATAACTAGCTTAGGATCGAGGCCGCCGCAACGCTCGCCAAGCGGTAGTTTGACGCCCTTGCGATGGTCTGCGGTTTTCAACGAAGCTCATCCGATCTTATTTGTGCTCAGGAAGCGGGAAGGGCAAGGCGCTCAATCGTTTGAATGTGGCGTGCCAGCAGGTTACAGGCTTGATCAACGTTGCGCGCTCGAAGTGCCTGCAGAATCAGGCGGTGATCCTGGTTGGACCGTGGTCGCCAGCCGACACTTCGCGCCATAGCGAACACTAATCGTGAATTTGCGAGTTGTAGTCCGTCCAGGCTCGCGAGTAGGCGCGGCATCGCGCTGGGCGCCACGCATGGTGAAAGGCGGGGTTGCTCGTCTCAAACTCCTGAATGGTCAGGGCATTGTCTGCTTCAATCAGGGCGAGCTCAATCCGTGCCAATGAGCCGATGTGAGTTTTGGCGCTGCGTTGCGCAACGCGACCACTTCGAGCGCAGCACGCATCTCGGCGATCTCCTTCACTGAATTGGTGTCGAGCGGGGCAACCCGCACACCGCGACGGGGCACAGTGACGACAAGATGTCGGGCCTCCAGTTGCAAAAAAGCCTCGCGCACCGGGACGTGATTGGAATTGAATTCCCGCGCGACGTGATCCTGCCGGAGTGGGGTGTCCGCCTGCAGCGCGCCGCTGACGATGCGCTCACCGATTAACTCCGCGATGCGCACCGCAACCGTCGTGTTCTCGTCAGTCATCATAGATTATCTATCATTGCGCCTCCGTCGATGATCGGCATAAGCCCGCTCGTTTTGCAGAATTTCTGCAGTCCCTGCATACTTTCGCGGTCTTTGGTCGTCGGCATACGGGTATGTTTCATGTCGAAAAAGCAAAGCAGGCAACGGGCGGCCACATTATAGTAATAGCCAAGATTATCTATTGTAAGGAAGGCGAGACTTATGGTTGCTGCCATGGGAGTGGAACGGAATAACAGGGGCAACAGCGCGCCGGTCCGACGTGACTGGCAGCGCGCCGAGGCCGAAGTGCTCTATGGCCTGCGGTTTGCCGAGCTGATGTTTCAGGCGCAGAGCATTCATCGCAAGAACTTCGATCCAAACCGCGTCGAAATAGCAAGCCCGTTTAGCATCAAGACCGGCGGCTGTCCGGAAGACTGCGGCTATTGCTCGCAGAGCGCGCATTACGACACCGGCTGAAAGCGATACGATTGATGGATCGCGCCGATGTGGTCGCCGCCGCGCAAGCCGCCATGGACGCCGGCGCGAGCCGCTTCTGCATGGCCGCGGCGTGGCGCAGTCCAAAGGACCGCGATCTCGATCAGGTCTGTTACATGGTCAGCGCGGTCAAAGATCTTGGCATGGAAACCTGCGTCACACTCGGCATGCTGACGCCGAAGCAGGCCGCACGGCTCTCCGAGACCGGGCTCGACTTCTACAATCACAACGTCGATACCTCGCCCGAGTTCTACGACAAGATCATCACCACCCGCACCCTGCAAGATCGCATCGACACACTGGCACACGTGCGCGACGCCCGCATCAAGGTCTGTTGTGGCGGTATCGTCGGCATGGGTGAGCGCGTGGAGGACCGGCTCGGCATGCTCGTGCTACTCGCCAATCTTCCCAGTCATCCGGAAAGCGTGCCAATCAACCTGTGGAACGAGATCAAGGGCGTGCCGGTCAATGACACCGCGGAGCGTCCCGATCCGATCGCATTGGTGCGCCTGGTCGCGACGAGCCGGATCATGATGCCGAAGAGCGTCGTGCGGTTGTCCGCTGGACGGCAGTATATGACCGATGAACTGCAGGCGCTGTGCTTTTTGGCCGGCGCGAATTCAATCGTCATCGGCGATGTGCTTTTGACCACCAAAAACCCGCAGCGCGCCCGTGACGCGAATTTGTTGGACCGGCTCGGCGTCACGTCCGGGCTTGCCTGATTGAAGAAGCTCCACGAGCGCGCTGTGCGCAAACTCGGGTTTAGGCGATAAATGCAAATTACCTTGATGAAAGGCAAAATCCTTCGCGCCTCGGTGACTGAAGCCGATCTGCACAGTGATGGCTCGATTTCGATTGATCGTGGGCTGCTGGATGCGGCAGGTTTCCTGATCAACGAGCGCGTCGAAGTCTACAACATCGAAACCGGAGCGTGCTTCAGAACCTATGTGATCGAAGCGCCCCGGGCGTCGGGCGCCATAGACTTGAACGGCGCGGCTGCGCGACTCGCGATGCCCGGAGATAAAATTATAATCGTTGCATATGCCTCCTTTGATGAGGCGGAAGCAAAAACGCTCAGCCCAAGCGTTGTGGTAGTTGATCGCGAAAATCGCATCTTGTCAGGTGCTAAGCCAAGAGGCCGATGCTGAAGCTTGTGCTCCTCTCTACGATCGGAACCTTCGCGAGATCGACCGCTACTGTGCGAGTGAAGAATGCATTCAATCCACGGGGTCATAGTGGGTGACTATGTCGCTGCCTTGCATGCCTTGAAGGAAGACAACCGGCTGCGTCACCTCGAGCTGCGTGCAGGGATCGATTTTGCATCGAACGATTATCTGGCGCTGGCGAGCGCGCCGCGTATCGAGAAGGCTGTTTACGCCGCGCTCGAAGCCGGCACACCGATCGGAGCTGGCGGGTCGCGGCTTTTGCGCGGCAACTGCGACGAACACGAAACTCTCGAAACAGAAGCGGCTCAGTTCTTTGGGGCTGAGACGGCGCTATTCTTTGGTGGCGGTTATGTCGCAAATTTTGCCGTCCTGACAACGCTGCCGCAGCGGGGCGATCTGCTTGTTCTCGACTCTCTGGTGCACGCGAGTATTCATGAAGGCGCGCGCGCTGGCCGTGCCGAGTTTCGGATAAGCGCCCATAATGATCCCCAATCGATCGAAGACACAATTCGTGACTGGCGGGCCGAGGGCGGAACGGGCCGCGTCTGGATCGTGGTCGAAAGTCTCTACAGCGTGGATGGCGATTTCGCACCACTCGAAGACCTGGTCGCGATCGCGGACCGGTACGACGCGTTGTTGATGGTGGATGAGGCTCATGCCACGGGCGTTTACGGCGAGCGGGGACGGGGGCTCACCGCCCCCTATGAAGGGCGGGAAAATCTCCTGGTCGTTCAAACCTGCGGCAAGGCGCTGGGTGCAGCTGGTGCGCTTGTCACTACCTCCGGCGTGCTGCGCGGCTTCATGATCAATCGCTGCCGTCCCTTCATCTTCGCCACGGCACCCTCACCGCTGATGGCTGTTGCCGTGCGGGAGGCGCTCTTCATCCTGCAACATGAACCTGAGCGGCAGCAGCGTCTGGCCAAGCTGGTCGCGTTCACGCATCGGGAGTTGGGTTTGCGCGGTTGGCGAAGTCCTTCGGTCTCGCAGATCGTGCCGTATATCGTTGGCGACAACGCACGTGCGATGCGACTTTCCTCTGCATTGCAGGCTCGCGGGTTCGATATCCGCGGAATCCGGCCGCCAACCGTGCCGGCGGGCACGGCCCGTTTGCGAATTTCGCTGACACTTAACATCGTGGAGGTTGACGTGCGTGCAATGCTCGATGCTCTGAGAGAGGAGACAAGAGGTGAAACTCGATGAGGCAGCGGATCGTGGTGACAGGGACAGATACGGGAATCGGGAAGACGGTGTTTTCCGCGGGACTCGCCGATCTCCTCGGCGCGAACTATTGGAAACCGATTCAGGCCGGCTTTGAAGGAGAGACTGATGCCGAGCTCGTCGCACGGCTGGGCAGTCTCTCGCCCGATCGCATCGTGCCGGAGCGTTATCGCCTTCAAACGCCCGTTTCGCCCCATCATTCCGCTGAAATTGATGGAATCTGCATTGAGCCAGATTTGCTCGATGTGCCGGACACCAGGGAGCGACCGTTGGTGATTGAGGGCGCTGGCGGCTTGATGGTCCCGCTGAGGGGCGATACACTCTACATTGATGTCTTCGAGCGATGGCGGCTTCCGGTCGTGCTTTGCGCGAGCACGGCACTGGGCACCATCAATCATTCGCTGCTGTCGATAGAGGCTCTGCGCAAGCGGCAGATCCCTATTCTTGGCATTGCCTTCATTGGGGAACCAAATGCTGAGACCCAGATCGCAATTCGGGAGATTGGGCGGGCGCGTTGGTTAGGGCGATTGCCCTGGCTGTCTCCCCTCGCAGCAGACACGCTGCAGGCCGCCTTTAGAAGCTCCTTCCGCGCCGATCAATTCAAGCAATGAGGACGAAGCCGAAGTCGCCGATCTGGCATCCGTTCACACAACACGCTCTCCAAGAGGAGATGACAAAAGTTATACGTGGAAATGGCGCCTATGTCCACACCGCTGATGGTCGTCGAATTATCGATGCTATATCATCTTGGTGGGTGGTGACCCACTGCCATGCCATCCACATATCGTGAGCGCCATCCAGGAACAGGCAGGCAAGCTCAACCAGATCATCATCGCAGGCTTCACCCACGAACCGGCGGAGGAGATTGCTGCGCAACTCTTGAAGCTCGCACCCGATGGACTCGAGCATGTCTTCTTTTCTGACAGTGGCTCGGCCAGTGTGGAAGTCGCGCTAAAGATGGCGCTCGGCTACTGGCACAAAATCGGGAAGAAGCGGACGCGCATCGTCGTGATGCAACATTCCTATCATGGCGATACGATAGGGGCGATGTCGGTTGGCGCCCGTGGTGTGTTCAACGCGGCGTACAGGCCCTGCTGTTCGATGTTACGTCAATCCCGTTCCCGGCGAGAGGTCATGAACAAGCGACGCTCGATGCGCTCGAATCTGTATGTCGCAACGAAGTTCCGGCAGCCTTTGTTGTGGAGCCTCTGATATTGGGGGCGGGCGGGATGCTGATGTACCCAGCCTGGGTGCTAAGAGAGATGAGGCGGATCTGCGAGGCCTCGGATGTCCTGTTCATTGCCGACGAGGTCATGACAGGCTGGGATCGCACCGGAACACTATTCGCCTGCGAGCAAGCTAACGTCACCCCCGATTTCGCTTGCTATTCGAGGGGCCTCACGGGAGGGGCGCTTCCACTCGCGGTGACACTCTGTCGCGCGGATATTTTCGGCGCGCACTATTCGAAAGATCGGACGCGTACGTTCTTTCATTCGAGTTCATATACGGCAAATCCAGTGGCATGCGCCGCCGCAAAGGCCAACCTGGATCTCTGGCAAGATCCGGAATCTCGCCAACGTGTGGCGTCGGTCGCCACGATGCAAGAGCAGGCAATTGAGCCATTCCGCGCCGACCCCCGCTTTGCAAACGTTCGTCGGACCGGCACGATCACAGCGCTCGATCTGAAAACGAAGGATGCAGGCTATCTCGCGGGCATCGGTCCGAAGCTTCAGGCTTTCTTTAAAGACCGAAATCTGCTGCTGCGCCCGCTCGGCAAATACGATCTATGTAATGCCACCATATTGCGTCACAGGGGCAGATTTGATGAAATCTACGTCGGCATCAGAGATGCCGCCGATGGGCTAGCTTAAGGCGGGCTTGGCGCGTTTAGCGAGCGGGAACCCCAAGGTTCGCCCGTCGGGTTTCGGATTGCCGTCCTTTAACCGCGTAAAGGCAAGGAGATGGCACTGATAGCTAAAGATCAGTTGCTGTACGCACCTCTAGTTGAATTCCGTCGAGGAAAGCCCGCCCGCACGCGGCATTTAAGCGTCAACGCGCGACTCATTGCATTAATCAAGATGGAAATATCGTTACAGTCAAACAATTAAGACTTGGCCGGCGAAGCACCCCGATGGAGCGTGCCGCTTCGCCAAGGAGGCGCAATTCAGAGCTCAAACGTTTGCGCGCCCGGTGTCCGCACATGCCGCGAGACTAGGCATTGCCAGCGTCGCACTTCACGTGCGGGCATGGTGCTGCAGCGAAGAAAGGGGGGCTATCCACCTAATGCCGACAGGAGGCGAGGAATGCGCAACAGCTCTCATAGTTCGCACGGCGGTTCAGTAACGTGCTGCGCGATATGCGGTGAAAGGGGCGGCCTCGATGTCATGGATCAACACAACCGCACATGCCGTCGAGCCGTCCGCGGCTGAGCGACCCCTCGGCTTAAGCTGGGCTGAGTCGCGCGGTGTGCGCCAGCGTGACCCAAAGCCGCTCCGCATGAGGAAAGAACGGCTGAGAAGTTCTTATTCGATGATCGCGCGCTCATTAGAGGGTTTGATGCGTCTGTCCATGGCCCTGGAGAGGTAAATTCCTTTTTTCCCCTCCCGATTGACAGCTTCCTTTCGCCTTCCCAGGGAAGCGCCGACTCCCAAGCATGCGGGGTGGATCGGGATCTAAGATGTGCCAGATTTCAGAGCCGCCTGTTGAACGCGTCACGATTCCAGTCCTGCAGCGATGGAAGGAGGAGGGCCGTCGTATCGCGATGACGACCGCTTACGACGCGGCGACAGCGGCGCATCGCCGACCCGATAGTGGACGTCGTCCTTGTCGGGGATAGCGTCGGCAACGTCTGCCTTGGATTCGATGATACGTTGCCGGTCAGCATGGCGATGATGAACCATCACCTCGAAGCGTTGTACGCACAAAGCCTCGTGCCTTGCTCGTGGCGGATATGCCCTTTCTTAGCTTCCATCTCAGTCCAGCGGAGACGATTCGTAATGCCGGAGGCTTCCTGCAGCGTGGCGCCGACGCTGTCAAACTCGAGGGGGGTGCCAAGCGTATCGAAATAGTGCGCGTCCTGATCGATTGTGAAATTCCTGTGATGGGCCATCTCGGCCTGACTCCGCAGAGTGTCAATGTCATTGGTGGGTTCAGGGTGCAGGGCCCCAAGGCCGATGATGTCTTGCGCCTGCTCGATGACGCCCACCGTCTACAGGAGGCCGGCTGTTTCGCTCTCCTCCTTGAGGGTATTCCGGTTGAGCTCGCGGCGCGAGCACCGACCCTTGGAATCGGTGCGGGTCCCGGTTGCTCTGGCCAAGTGCTCGTCTTTCACGATTTGCTGGGATTGACTGAAGGTCATCGCCCCAAATTTGTTCGTGCCTATGCCAATGGTTTCCAGTTGTTACAAGAGGCCCTGTCGCGTTGGGCGGCCGATGTCCGCAACGGTGCATTCCCATCGCAGGAGTCCTATCGGCTTCAAGGCCTTCGCGACACGGTCGCGAACTGGACACCCTCCAATCCAACCTGATGTAAAACAACATGCAAACGATCACGACGGTCGCAGAGCTTCGTCGCTCGCTCGCAGAGGTTCGCAGCGCCGATAAACGTCGGACTTGTGCCGACGATGGGCTATCTACACGACGGCCATCTGGCGCTGGTCGCGGCCAACCGGACGCAATACGACGTCACCATAGTTAGCATCTTCGTCAATCCCACTCAGTTCGGGCCAAATGAGGATATCAGCACCTATCCGCGCGACTTCCTGCGCGATCAAGAGCTGTGTCGCGATGCCGGCGCTGCGATCGTCCTTGCGCCGGATATACAGGAGATCTATCCGGCTCAATTTGAGACCTTCGTCGAACCGGGCGAGCTCGCAAAACCAATGTGCGGAGCTTTCAGGCCTGCGCATTTTCGTGGAGTGGCGACTGTCGTTGGCAAGCTATTCAACATGGTGCGGCCGGATGTCGCGTTTTTTGGACAAAAGGATTTTCAGCAATGCGCGGTGGTGCGCCGCATGGCAATTGACCTCAACCTTCCAATTAAGATCGCACTGTACAAACCGTCCGGGAACCGGACGGGCTCGCAATGAGCAGTCGCAACCGCTATCTAAGCGCGGACGAACGTTGGCGCGCTCTTGCCATCAGCCGTGGGCTGTTCGCCGCAGCGGATAAGTTTCGCTCAGGAGAGCGCGACGTGGAACAGCTGATTGCGATCGCAAAGCAGCGGTTGAATACGGTCGATCGACTGCAGTACCTTGAGCTTGTCGATGCTGATACGCTCAAGCCCGCCGAGAGTCCTCTGCGGCGTACCACTGCACTATGCGCCGCAGCCTATGTCGGCTCGACACGTCTAATCGACAACGTGATACTGTCGTTGCTGTCTCCTTAGCGCGACTCACAACTAAACGACTGAATAGCTCTCAGAATACCGAAGTTTGCAGTGGATGGGTGTTTTCGTGGACGAACAGTTTTTGAGAGACCGGGCTCGGATTATTCGCGATCTAGCGGACAAGGCAGACCCCTTCATCAGAAAGAGACTGCTGGACCTGGCGGAACGGTATGACAGACGTATTAGCCGCCCATCTCAGGCGATGAAGGTGGTGACCGCGGCGACTTCGCCGACCAGCACAAGCGCGTCATCGATGCGGTAAAGTCCATCGAAACGTAAGCGCGATCGAGGCTGGACAGCCCCAATCGAACACCGGCACAAGCCGAGAAAACGTGTTGGGAGAAGCAGAAAGCGAAGGTGGAGACCGCTCTGTGGCAGGGCGCGGCAGTCGCAATTTCTTACCCGATCAAACACACTTGAACCGCGAAACGCGAAATGTGCATTATCCTCCTCGGAGTGGGGGAGATCTCCAAATGTTGGATGCCGCTACCACCGCGCTTCTGCGCGCGATCCTCGACGAGGTCTGCGAGAGCCTTACCCCGTATGATACAGGCGCCCGCACTTACGTCGCCTCGAAGATTCTGGAAAGACAACATGATGTTGTCACTCAGTTGAATTTCCAGATCACAGTTCTGAAGCTCCTGGTGAGCTATCTGGACGAGGCCGCACCGATGCTGAGCTTAAGCGTGACATAGCCATTTTGGCGATCTCCTGCCTTGCCCGCGTTGGCCCAAAAGTTGATGCCATGACCGCACGGAAAAACTTTGCATTCTGCTGAGCTGGCGCAGATTTTCGCCGATGCGGGGGCCATGATTAGCGAATTTCGCTTTTAGGAAGCCGATAAGTGTTACTGCAAGAGATACTGATAAGCCGAACCCTGAGAACCAACTTTCTTGTCGGTAGATCGATGCGGCTCCTAGTTATCTCTCTCCATACGAACGACTGGAGCATCTGACGAAGCCTGAGTGGAGGTAAGGATGCGCCTCAAGGGACGAATCCGATCAAATGGGAGACCTTCGGATGCCGTACTACTCTTTTGATCTTGTGATTGACGAGGAGTACAGGAATCAAGGCGGCCTCATTCTCGAAAACATCGAGGTTGCCTCCGACCGAGCGGACCAGCTCGCGACCGAACTGTCTATTGTGCATCCGGACCTGAAGGCCAAAGGCTGTGCGGTTCGGGTCACCAGCCCCGAGAACGCCGAGGTCTATCGCACGCCACTCGATCCGGTCCCGTCATGGATGAGACGCCAGCACTGAGCGTCGGCAGCGGCGGGCGACACTCGAAACGCTCGGTTTGACGAATGGGAGGGGCGATCGCGCGTTCCGGCGAGGCGCCGTGACGTTCGCAGACAGTCGATCTGTCGAGGTCATCTACGGCCCCATAGCGTCGACGGTCGGCGCGCTTACCGAATTGGCGTCATCATCGGCCGCATCTCGGAAATCGCCCTGACCGTGGTCGATTCGATCGGGGAGCAGGAGGCGACCAGCAAGAGCATTGCGTTCAATTTGCAGGAACCAGCGGCCAGGACGGCCCGGGTGGCAGCGAGCGCCGGTGAAGTCACCAACCGCGCAAAGGAAACTGGAGGGCTTCGATGCAGGTACTGATGTCTGCCGAACTGCTATCTGAGGAAAGCTCTCGGCTGAAGCACGAACTAGACAGCTACCTGGGCAGTGTTCAAGCGGCTTAAATCGGCGTGTCAACGTCGCAAGCTCTCCACGACTGAAAGTTGACCTTTCTTCCGAAGCCAAATTACCCCATCTGCCTTTCGGATCGGCGTGTAGATGCTAGGTAGATGGAGTCTGCTTGGGCTGCAACCCGGATGCGCTGAGCACTCCTGCGGTTCTCATGCGCGGTTTCTTTATCTCCGCCGCAAGACGGCGGAGCGAGCCGTGACCAACGCGTGTCCGCAAGCACTAGAAGAGGTCTTAAACAAACAGATCGTAAAGTGATGCAAGTGAACATAAAGACGATCCACTGAACCCGGCTCATCAGGACGCGACATTGTCTATTTGAGGAACACGAGAGACGCTGGTCTCAATCGCGGGCTCAACGACCAAGTTACGCGCGTTCGTCGGGCGCCCGCGATGTTCTTCATCGCGCGGCAACAAATGTCGCGTCGGATGAGAAATTAGAAAACTGATTATCCAAACACTACCAGAAACAGTGTTCCTTGGACTCGCGCGTTCCACGATTCTCTGAGAGCATTGATCTCAGGCAATGAAGCCGGTAAGGGACGCTGAGGATGCCGAACAACATCTTCGACAAGGTGAGTCATTCAGTTATACATCGGCCCGATGAGGGTTCCGTCCGCGATGCGCGCAGCCCTTGCGATGGGACCGTCGAATGTGATTGCTCGGGACTGGGTCCGGCAAATCGCTGGTCGGCCTGCCGTCGAACTTTCTACGAGGGGGAGCGTAGATCTAGATCGGTGAGCCTTTTCGCAAGCGGTCAGCCTCGCTCCTGTAACGTGAACACGAAGCGCCCGATGTGGGGCGACACGCAAGTCCAAAGAAGAACAGACTACTCCATGCGACCGTCACGATGTACGACAAGTTACTCCTTCGAGTTTCTGAGATATTTTAGCTTAGCTAGGAGCGACATAAAGACGCTATCACCTCGTGTGAACTAAAACGTCATCTGATCTTCAACCGTGCGGCTTATCTGTTTTGGGTGGTGCAGCGGCAGCCTCCTGCCCCGATGCCGCCGCTGGACGAGGTCGTATGTTGGTTAAACTTGGAAGAGTAATGACATGGTGACCACGCGTGAAGTCTCTAGCGATGACGCCACAACGGTGGCGCACATGGTTGCTGCCCTACTTGCCGAACTTGAGGGTGGACAAAAGCAGGGCGGACTAGATACCCAGCTTGTCGTCGAGTTACTGGCCATGAAAGAGCGCATCTGTGGATTTCTGGCTTTCACGGAGGTACGCCCGGTCGGCCTCATTATGTTGTCGGAAAGCGCCGCGCTTTTTGCGGGTGGAACCTACGGTATTATCACCGAACTCTACGTGGTGCCGGAACAGCGCTCGTCTGGGGTCGCGATGCGTCTCATTGAGGCTGCGGTGGGCCTGGGTACGCTAAAGGGCTGGGCGCAGCTTGAAGTGGGGGCGCCGAGGCAACCCATGTGGAGCCGTAGCCCCAACTCAGCATTGTACTTAAAGGCTGGTTTTGCAGAGATCGGCCCACGCCTCAAGTTGCCGTTACACGGCTTATCTAGTCAAGGTGCGAAACGTGAGGTTGCGGGGAGATCGCGGTTAGATCCTCGGCGGCAACGCGCACTAAGACGCTGTATCCCGGAATGGTCCTCTGCATGACTCGCGTGAGCGTCGATTTGCCGGCGCGCGATTGACCCGCGATGTAGCTTGTAGTGCCGCGTTTGAGCCGGGCCGATAAGTCAGAGAGCACCGGCACATCTCAAAGCCCTTATTGTGAGTGAGCCAATCCGCGCGCCCAGCTCGAAGGCACATGAACCCCTGCGCCGCGCAGGGGGCCGGCCTCTGCGCGGCGATGAGCCTTCTGTAAGAGCGGAACGCTGGCCAGTCTCGGAAGATGTACGGATGGTACGTCCTACGAAAGGCTCACGAGCTCGCCCCATCCGCTGACCTGTTCTTGACGACTTCATGTTCTTCGCGGTCACTTGCGCTGGCGTCGCACCGACGAGTTGTTTGTACAGGAGAGGATCTGTCGCACCCTCGGTGTTGATCAGAAAGACCCGTGCATTGGGTCCAAGACCAATCGGGTCAGAAGCGGCCTTCAAAGGCTGCGAGGCCAACACCACCACTTTCGCCTGACGACAGCGGGATCGCCACCCTTCGGAGTTGCCAGACGTTTCGTCGCGCTGATTGCGTCCATAGTTGCCGTCGACACGGATCATCTGCGCGCCAGAGCGGGCGATGGCGGCGATGCGCTTGTTGCTCACGCCTGAATGAACGAAGATGACGCATTTTGCGCCAACGAGCTGGGCACCTTGGGCAACTGATCTGCCATGGCTGCCATCCGTGGCGCAAGAGACCGTCATACGTCTCGCCATGGTCTTTACTTAAGCTGTGTGCACCTCGGACGCGTCAACATCGCGACCGAGCTGCCGAGTTGCTTCCTCGAGCACCAGCCGGATCTAGAAACCTCCCAAGGCTTTGAACTCCCGAGGCCGAGACGTTGGCCTTCGTCCTTTAGATGGATCGAAGCCACTCCAATCTCGCGGGCAACGCCCGGCAATTAAATAAGAGGGGTTTCCTTGTGATTATCGCGATACTTGACAAACCGCTCGACCTCGCGAGCGGCTCCGACCCCCAACGTGTCGGCGTCCGTGACACGAGAGAAGCGCGGTGATCGGTGTGCTGGTTGAGAAGAAACATAGTCCGGCGTTCCTGCCTCGTCGGCGGAGCTATTGACGTTCTTCTGCCGCTTGACGAAGCGCTTTACGGAATGGGCCGCGATCAATCGTGTTGTGTAACCGAGCTTTGCGAGTTCGCGCGCCCAGTAGTGGGCGCTGGCGCAGGCCTCCATCGCAACGATGCAAGCCCCGGATCCACCGGTTGGAGCCTTGGCTGAAGTTCATGCCAAACTGGATGCACTGGCACCTTGCTGCCACCAGGCCGCACCAGAATAATTTGTTCAACGGTCCAAGGGCCGCATTTCGGAAGCTCAGCAGGATCGACAAAGCTTCACCAAACGAGTCGATCGACAGGTTTCCATATTCCTCCAGGATGCCTTACGACACTCCAAACCGATGCCTCAGCAACAGCCGAAGGGCACTCCCAACCATCCGCAACAACTTGATGAATCATTCGCAGATTTCGTCAACCCGCTGGCAAACGACCGTCACGATGAATCAAATGCAAAGAAGCAATTGGAAGTTGGCACCCAGAGCCCAGCGCAGTGATGACGCCGTGCAGCCTATCCGACGTGCCGCATGGCATTCGGAGATCGACCATTTCAATGACGGAGATATCGCTCAGGCGTTGCGACCCGTCGATAGTGGGATTCCAACCGGCGCTGTGGTGCACGAGCCCGCCACGATGGACCGGCTGTCGATCATGTAGTGCCTGCTCCAGCACATCGAGCACGAAGCCTGCATGCGCCGTGCGCGAGGCCCGCCAGCCGACGATCCTGCGGGCACAGGCTTCGATGACGAAGGCGACGTAGACGAAGCCGGCCCAGGTCGCGAGATAGGTGAAGTCGGAGCCAAAGGACGTTCGGCCGTGGCGCCTTACTGGCGGTTGACGTGATGCCGCGGGCATGGCGCCGCTTTGTCGCTGATCGTGGTCTTGACGGATTTGCCGCGGATGACCCTTGCAAACCCATGTCCCGCGTTACTGGCGATAATGTGCAACGGGCAACATCGAAGCGTTCGCGTTTGATCGACACCCATCCTATCGGCTCCGCGGGCATAGCTCCACGTCACGCCGTCATGGCGCACCGTGCCGCCGCGGCGCTGGATGAGGCCGCCCTGAATCGGAAGCGCGCACTATCGAAGTCGAGGAAGGGGAGCATCTCCCTAACCGCGTCCGGCCCAGC
>NZ_JBVVPB010000054.1:0-25756 GCF_055807435.1 Bradyrhizobium sp. Ken51
CAATCATAGATCGGCGCGACCACCGGGGGCGGGGCCTTGACGTAAGGTTTAGCAGCCAGATCAGCCGCTGAGGCGGGAGCCGCCATGCTTACTGCCAGCAAGGCCATGCCGCTTAACATCAACTTCTTCATATTTTCGCTCCATCCACGTTTCACCCGAACGACACCGGTTCTTTTTCTGGTGTCCGGCATTCCCGGCTCGAATCTAGCCGATCCGACCAGCATGCGACGTGCCCAGGCGGCAACAGTCGGGTAAATTCAGCAATAAGCATGCTGTGGTTGTGACAGAGGCATTGACCAATCTATGAGTCCAGGTCCTGGAGTTGCGCTTGGATGTCGCCATTTGGCCCGTCGGCGACCCTCGCTCGCGTGGGCCGGGCGGTCGAACCGCATGTCGATGCGCGGATTGTTCTTGAAGTCGTCAGACGATTGCGCCTCGTTCCATTGGGGAAGTATCAGGCGAAGCACTGTGTTCTCGCGGCGGGATCCGCGCCAGGATCGCGCTAGTCATGCTGGTACTGTTCCGAGAGGAACTGGCTAATCGCCTCGAACGCCTGCAACCGGTTCTTCTCCAACAGAACCATGTGCGTGCCTTCGCCGATCTCGACCCATCGTCGATATCGCGCCTGTTTCAGCGAGAGGAAGAGATCCTGTGCCGAGCTGATGGGCACGTCGCGGTCCCATTCGGCGTGGACCAGAAGCACCGGCACGCGAATGGTGCTGGGGTCGTAAAGGGCCTTGCCGGCGGCCCAGTATTCGCGGATGTCCAGGATCGGGCCGTTCACGGCACGCATGAGCGGACGAGCTCCTGCGGTGGCCTGCGGGTCTGTTGCGAGCGAGAGGTTCGCCCACAGTTCGAAGCCGCCTGCTGGAATTAGACTTGGTCGCGCTGCTTCGGGCGCTGCCGAAAGCCAGCGCTCCCTGAAGTCCAGAACAGGGACGTTGCGATAGGCCCCGAGGCGGCCGCCCGCATCGATCGGAGCCGGGCCCTTCAGCAACCATAGCGGCGCCACCAGCGCGAGCTTTACGATCTTATCGTTATTGCCTGTCGTGTAGGCGCCGGCCACGGAGCCGCCCCAAGACATGGCGACCAGATTGAGCCGCGTGATGTTGCGCTGCTTCAGGATGTATTGAACTGCGCTGGCGAGATCGCGCACGCCGATTTCGGTGCGCACAAGCGGCTCGGAATCCTCCGGCGGCGCATCCATTTGGGGCGGACGCGTCGATCCGCCATAGCCGCGTACGTCGAGTGCAAAGACGTCGTAGCCGTGCCCGGCGAGATAATCCATGAAGGAGACGCCGCCGAGCGGTGCGTCGAACAGACTTTCTGACGAATAGGTCGCGCCATGCATCATCAGGATGGTTCGCTCGGCGGAAAACGTCTTGAGCGCCGCTTGTCGCTTGTTGCGCAAGTGAAGCGAGATGCCGGCCGTGTCGCTGGGGATCATGAGATCCTCGACCACGATGTCGGGCCCGTCTGCCCGCGCGTAAGTTTGTTGGTCCATGGTCGGTCTCCTTGATCAGAGGAATTGCCAGGCGAAGCGATCGCCGCGACGGTCGATGCGTCCGACGGACGATTGTGCGAAATGGGTGGTGAAGACGGTTGCGCCAAGCTCGGCTGCGTCCTCGAGCACGGCGGCGCGCGAGCGCAAGGCGGCCTCAGGGAATTCGCAGAAGCAGGAATTGAGCGAAGGCTCATACACCTGCAGCGGATGGTGCATCACGTCGCCGGCAAAAAGCGCCTGCTCGCCCCGTGACACGAGGCGGATCGACGCGTGATCGATGCTGTGGCCAGGTGTCGGAATGAAGGAGATGCCGTCGAGGACCTCCTCACCATTCACGGAGATGAGCTGGGCAAGCCCTGCCTCGATCACCGGCCGCACGCTGTCGTCATAGACACGGTCAGCCGGCTTGCGCACTGCCGGGCCGAGGGCAGGGCCCGGGCGGGCTGCCCCTGCGGGCTCCGTGCCCGCCGCGAGGCTCTCGCCGTAGGCCTGCTCGATCCGGGAGAAGACGTAGGTCGCATTCGGGAACGTCGGGATCCAGTGATTGTCGATGAGTCGCGTGTTCCAGCCGACGTGGTCAGCATGGACATGCGTGAGCAGAACGTAGTCCACCTGTTCCGGCGTGACGCCCGCCGCGGCCAGCCGCGCCAGGAAAGGCTCGTTCAGACGATGGAGCGGCGGGATGTCGGGCCGGTTCTTGTCGTTGCCCGTCGCCGTGTCGATCAGAATCGTGTGGTGCGCGGTTTTGACCAGCCAGCTGTGGATGCTCTGAATGAAAGTGCCGGTCGCAGGATCGAAAGAGCCTGCCTCCAGCCGGTCGCGATGGCGCTCCAGCGCGTCCGGCTCGGCGTCAGGATAGAGGGCGTCGAACTTGAACGCGGCAAGCCGCAACTCATCGATCCGCGTGACGGCTGCATCGCCAACGCGATAGGTTTTCGTCGCTTGCGTCATCAAGGTCCTCCACTCCAGGTCATGACTGAGCCGGCCTGATTGCCAGCGTCGCGATGACCGGGAAGTACGAAGCGCATCACGCCGCCGGGAGGGCCGTGGGCTCGATAGGTCCCATCGACCCCGTCGATATCGAAAGGCTGTCAGCCCGGCTTTTCAGACCGCCATTTTGGCTTTACCTCTCTCATCGCGGCTCATCCGGCCGCGATCATGTGCCTTGAACGGAGGAGGACCGATGCCGGATGCGGAACGCGGTTCAGGTCGGCCGGCCGACGACACCGATCTCGCCGAGATCGACCTTGGCCTATTGCTCGCCCTGGAGGCTCTGCTGCGCGAGCGGAACGTCACGCGCGCGGCGTCGCGCCTGAACATCGGCCAGCCGGCGCTATCGGCTCGGTTGAACCGGCTGCGACAGGTCTTTGCCGACCCGTTGTTCGTGCCCGCGGCGGCGGGCCGCGGGGTGGTGCCAACGACGAGAGCGGTGGAGCTGCAGGCCGAGCTGGCGGACGTGCTCGGCAAGCTCCGTCGCATGGTCGAAGGGCCGGCCGTATTCGACCCGGTCCGCAGCCAGCGCACCTTTGTCGTTGCCATCCATGAGAATCCAGCCGTGACGCTGGCGCCCGGATTCGTCGCGCGGTTGACCTCGATGGCCGCACGGGCGCGGCTGGCCTTCGTTCATCCCACGCGCGACGTCGTCGACCGGCTTGAGCGGGGCGAGATCGACATTCTGGTGACGGGGGCTGACGGGGCACACGGCGATCTGATGCAGCGCCCGCTTTTCGAGGACAGCTTTCTGTCCGCGCAGCGCAAGGGTCACCCCCGCGGCAACGGGGCGCTTGATCTCGATCGCTTTTGTGCGCTCGATCATCTGCTGATCTCTGCCGACGGCGGCGGATTCTCGGGCCTCGTCGACGACGCACTGGCCGCGCTAGGCCGTTCCCGGCGCGTCGCCGTCTCGATTCAAACCTATGCGCTGGCGCCGGTCATCCTTGCCCACAGCGACTGTATCTGCACCCTGCCGCGACGTTTTCTGATGCGGTTTTCCCACGAGCTCGATCTCACGCCGCCGCCGCTCGATTTGCCGCCGGCGCGTATCGTTGCGCTGTGGCATCCGCGCAATCAGGAGGACGGAGCCCATGCTTGGCTACGCGAGTGCCTCTACCAAGCGGCCGCCTCCTGATGCAACTTGCCTCAACCGCACCAGGTCACGCATTGAGGCTTGATGATCGTCGGGAGTCTCAATCAGCGGATCCCGTGCCACTATTGTCGAGCGGCGATGGCCGTGATCTCGAGTTTGACGCCAGGACCGAGATCGGCCACGCCGATCGCGGCGCGCGCCGGCAGATGAGCCTCTGCAAAATGCGCCTTCCAGGCCGCATTGAACTCCGCCTTCTCCTTGAGGCTCGCCATGTAGATGGTGACCTGCAAGACGTTGCTTAGATCGGATCCGAGGGTCTTCAGCAGCTGCGCCAACTGCCCGAGAACGTCGTTGGCCTGGCCAGACATATCGAGGCTCGTGTCCTCGGGGACGATTCCACCGATGTAAAGCACGCCATGATGCTCGACCACTTCGTGGAGCAGACCTTCGTAGGGCAAGACGCGCTTGATCATGACCGGACCGATGTTGTGTGTGACGGGCCGGGGTATCGCACATTTCAACGTCAGTGTCGTTGCAAGGGATCTCGCGCCAAGTCTTACCGAAAAAGGCTTACCGAAAGGCGGGCCGCGCGGCTCTGAATGCAGCCGACTAGAGCGTTGAAAATAAAGGCACAAACCGGTCGAAAAATCACCGCCGTTGGTTCCCTCGAACGTTCGCCAATCTGTCCTTGCACGAGCGTCCGGCATTTTCGCCGGCCCTGAGCCGACGACATCGAAGAGCGGATCGCTATACTGCGACCCGGATGATATCGGTGCGGCCGGGACAGTGCCGCGACCGGAACAAGGAATGCGACGATGGACGATACGATTGGCTTCCCCGACCCCGGCCTCGACCTGTCCGACGGCTTCAAGCCGCACACCTCGCATTGGGGCGTGTTCTCGGCACGTCAAGGCGAGGCCGGGCTCGAGGTCAGGGCGTATGCGGGCGATCCCGATCCGAACGGCATCATCGGCAATTTTCCCGGCGCGCTGCGCCATCAGGCGCGCATCACCCAACCGGCGATCCGCCGCGGCTGGCTCGAACGCGGTCCCGGTCCGGACGATCGCCGCGGCCGCGACGAATTCGTCTCCGTCAGCTGGGAGAAGGCGCTCGATCTGCTCGGCGACGAACTGGCACGCATCCGTGACACGCGCGGCCCCGGCGCAGTGTTCGGCGGCTCCTATGGCTGGTCGAGCGCAGGCCGCTTCCACCACGCCCAGAGCCAGGTGCATCGCTTCCTCAACATCGCCTTGGGCGGCTATGTGCGCTCGGTGAACTCCTATTCCTCCGGCGCGTCCTCGGTGCTGCTGCCGCAGATCCTCTGCGGTTACGAAGACATCACCAAGCGCAACGTCACCTGGGAGCAGATCGCGGCTGACACCGACATCGTGCTGGCATTCGGCGGCATGGCGCTGAAGAACTCGATGGTCGCAGGCGGCTCGATCAGCAAGCATGTCGAGCGCGGCGCGATGGAAGCTGCGCGCCGCCGCGGCTGCGAGTTCATCCTGGTCAGCCCGTTGCGCGAAGACCTGCCCGTCGAGGCCGGCGCGGAATGGATGACGTGCGTGCCCGGCACCGACACCGCGCTGATGCTCGGCATCGTTCATACGCTGGTCGCGGAAAACCTGCACGATCAGGCTTTCCTCGATCGCTACACCGAGGGATGGCCCGTCTTCCTGCGCTATCTCACTGGTGAAAGCGACGGCCAAGCCAAGGACGCCGAATGGGCCGCTGCGATCTGCGGCGTCGACACCGACACAATCCGCAAGCTGGCGCGCCGGCTCGCCGGCAAGCGTGCGCTCATCACCGTCTCGCATTCGCTCCAGCGCGCCGAGCATGGCGAGCAGCCGGTGTGGATGGGCATGGTGCTGGCGGCAGCGCTCGGCCAGATCGGCCTCTCCGGCGGCGGTTACGCCTATTCGTTGGGGGCGATCGGCTATTACGGCCGCCGCGTCAACGACGTGCCGGGGCCGACATTGGGGCAGGGTCGCAACGCTGTCCGCGATTTCATTCCGGTGGCGCGCATCGCCGACATGCTGCTCAATCCCGGTAGCACCTATCGCTACAACGGCGAGACGCGCACCTATCCGGATATCCGCCTCGTCTACTGGGCCGGCGGCAATCCCTTTCATCACCACCAGGACATCAACCGCCTGCGCAAGGCGTTTGCGAAAGTCGACACGCTGGTCGTGCACGAGCTCGCATGGACTGCCACGGCCCGGCATGCCGACATCGTGCTGCCCTCGACGATGACGCTCGAGCGCGAAGACATCGGCTATTCCAGCAACGATCCCCTCATGGTCGCCATGCACCGGATTGCCGAGCCGTTCGGCCTTGCGCGCGATGACTACGACATCTTTGCCGATCTCGCCGACCGTCTCGGCGCGCGCGAACCCTTCACCGAGGGGCGGACGTCACGTCAGTGGCTGGAACATCTTTATGAACCGACCCGCGCTTCGCTCCAAGCACGCGGTTTGGAGGCCCCGAGCTTCGAAGAGTTCTGGCGGCGCGGCAGCCTGGTGGTGCCGCAACAGCCCGACGACGGCGGCCGGCTGCGCCGCTTCCGCGACGATCCCGTCAATCACGCTTTGCCGACGCCGAGCGGCCGCATCGAAATATTCTCCGCCAAGATCGCGGGTCATGGCGATGCGGATTGTCCGGGCCATCCGGTCTGGCTGGAGAAGTCCGACACGCTCCAGCCGGGGGCGCCGTGCTTCCTGGTCGCCAACCAGCCGGTGACACGCCTGCATAGCCAGCTCGATTTCGGTGGACATTCGCTTCAAAGCAAACATCGCGGGCGCGAGGTCGCGCGCATGAACCCGCAGGACGCTGACGCGCGCGGGATCAGGGACGGCGACATCATTCGGCTGTTCAACGCGCGCGGCGCCTGTCTCGCCGCGGTCCACGTCACCGACAGTATCGCGCCCGGCGTGGTCCAGCTCCCGACCGGCGCCTGGTACGACCCGATGGACCCCGAAGACGACGCGCCGCTCTGCGTGCACGGCAACCCGAACGTGCTCACCCGCGATGTCGGCACGTCGTCCTTTGCGCAGGGCTGCACCGGCCAGCTCACGACAGTCGAGGTCGAGAAGTTCACCGGCAATCTGCCGCCGATCCGGGCTTTCGATCCGGTGTAGAAAAAAAGGGGCCGCCCTGTGTGGGTGCAGGGGCGGCCCGAGTGGCTCGCAGGCCTGGGAGGACGAGGCGCGAGCGGATGCTTACGCGGCTGCGCTGATCCAGTCCCTCTCCGTCGAAGGACGACGCGGCGGGAGTGCTTGCACCTCTGGCCGTTCGCCCTTGCTGGCGAGGCGCCAGCGTGCCGGGGATTGATCGCTGATGCGCTTGAAGACGGTCGAAAAATGCGCCTGCGTGCTGAAGCCGACCGCAAGCGCGATCTCCGCCAGCGGCCGCTCGGTAGTTGCCAGCAGCGTCTTGGCCTGCTCGATCCGGTGATTGAGCAGATATTCGCGGGGCCGGTAACCGGTCGCAACGCGAAACTGCGCCGCAAAGTGCATTCTGGACAGGCCGGCGACCTTGGCGAGTTCGGACAGGCTGATGCAGCGGTGGAAATGATCGGCGACATATTGCTCGACCCGCCGCAGCCGCCATTTCGGCAAGGCATTGACCTTGGCGCGTGGCAATTCCAGGCGCGCCAGATGCATCGCAAGGGTTTGGCCAATGCAGCGCGTAAACTCGCGGTCCGCGGCGTCCCCAAGTTCGATCAGCGCCTTGGCAAGCTCGACCGCGAGCGGATCGCGCAACACGACGAGATCATCCAATCCTTCGGTCGCGGAAGATTGCGCCGGAAAATGATCCGCGGAAATGTGAAAGTGCAGGAAGGCGCATGGCGACTGGAATTGCACGGCGAGGGGCTTCGACGGCGCGGTGAGATACAGCGTGCCCGCTGACATGGTCCCGTCAAAAATGACCTGACGATCCCGGGTGAGTTTCGCGCGCGTGGCCTTCAGTGCGATGCCGACGAAATAGCGATCGTCAGGCGTCGTCGCCTGGTGCGACGAGGTGCTCCGCGGGTCCTCCCATCGCGAGATCGCGACGTCCTCGCCGGCCGCCCCCACGCGCGGATCGATCTGACGCCATTGACGCTCGCGAATGATCGCTTGTTTTGCCTGGGGGATCTCGCAATCCTCCGAGCCGCCCGGAAATTCAATCCAGGCTTCAGCCGCCTGCAAATTGGTCAACATCGTTCGTCCTCTCCGGGCTTCCTCCGCTGTTTGCGACCAGCAAACGCGCAAAGCCCCACGTTTTCCATGGTGAGAGGATAGGGGTGAGCTGCGCTGCAAGCTCGTTAGTGGTGATTAGGATGTGTTAGTTTTTGTGGGAGCGCATCAGGTGCGACATCCCGTCTCAGGAAGCGCCTTTTTTGCAAATTTTATCAGATATTTGCGCCTCCCCGACCCGACTCGGGAGAGCCCAGAACATCCCGTGGAGATCGATGCGGCGGTGTGAGTTCTGTGCGGTGCCCTCGCTGGACCTCGCACCAGTGCCGGGTATAGTCGCGCCGCATTTCCATGGATCAGCTGTCAGGATGAGTCAGAAGTGACCGAGCTCTCGACGGGACACGGCCCCCGCGGCAGCAACGCCGCGACGATCCCAGCTTTCGATGCCGTCGCGTTCGGGCCCTTTTCCCTTCGGTCGCGGCTGCTGGAGAAGGATGGCTTGCCGGTCAGGCTCGGCAGCCGCGCGACGGATATCTTGCGCCTGCTGGTCAGTCGCGCCGGCGAAGTGGTCCCGAAGGACGAAATTCTCGGCTATGCGTGGTCCGGACTTTCCGTCGAGGAGGTCAGCCTGCGCGTCCATGTCGCGGAGCTTCGCAAGGTGCTCGGCGACGGAAAGGATGGGGCACGTTACATCACCACCATTCCGGGGCGGGGCTATTGCTTCGTCGCGCCCGTGCGGCGTGGCGAGCGCGCGGAGTTGCCTGCGCCGGCGTCACGTGCGCCTGGAAGCGCCGCGCCGCCACCGTCGCTGCCGCGCCGATTGGACCGGATGGTCGGGCGGGATGACGCAGTGGCCGAGTTGGCGGCCCGCTTGCTCCGCGATCGCTTCGTCACGCTGCGAGGGCCGGGCGGCATCGGCAAGACCACCGTTGCGACTGCGCTCGCGCACGAGATGTGCGATAGCTTCGACGGCAATGTCCATTTCCTCGAATTCGGTCCGCTCAAGGACGCGGCCCTGGTCGCGAGCACGGTCGCCGCCGCGTTGGGCCTCGTCGTGCACCACGATGACCCCTCGGCCAGCATCGTCAATTTCCTGCGTGGCCGCCGGCTGCTTCTCGTGCTCGACAGCTGCGAGCACGTCATCGAGGAGGTCGCGCGCCTTGCAGAAAACATCTACCGGGAGGCGCCCGGCATCGTCATCCTCGCAACCAGCCGCGAGTCGCTGCTGGTGGAAGGCGAGCAGATTTTCGAGCTCGTTTCGCTCCCAGGGCCACCGCAGGACACCCGCCTCAGTGCCGGCGAGGTGCTGGCTTATCCCGCTGTGCGCTTGTTCGTCGATCGCGCCGTCGCGGCCGGGCATCGCGACGACATCACCGACGACGATGCCGAGGTCCTGGCCCGGGTTTGCGGCAAGCTCGATGGCATCGCGCTGGCGATCGAGCTGGCTGCCGCACGTGTCGGTCTCTATGGACTGCGCGAGATGGCGCCGCTGCTCGACAACCGGCTGCAGCTCGAATGGCGCGGGCGGCGAACGGCGCCGCCGCGGCAGCAGACGCTCGGCGCTACGCTCGACTGGAGTTTCGGTCTGATCGGCGAGAGCGAGCGAATGGTATTTCAGCGCCTCGCCGTCTTCGCAGGTCACTTCACGTTGAAGGGCGCGATAGCGGTCGCGGCCGGCGCGGAGATGCCGGAGGATCGCGCCGTCGAGGCCCTGGAGCAACTCGTGGTGAAGTCGCTGGTTTCCGCCCAGCCGGACGGCGCATCGCGGCGCTATCGCCTGCTCGACGCAACGCGTGCCTATGCCCTGCAGAAACTGGCCGACGGCGGACAGCTGGCCGAGATAGCGCACCGTCACGCTCTCTATGTTCAATGCACGCTCGAAGCCGGCATGAGGGATAAGGAAGGCAGCGATCATGCGTCACGTTTGCCGGAACGCGCGAGCCTGCTCGCCGATGCCCGCGCTGCGCTGCAATGGGTTTATGCCAACGATGAAGGCGCCGGCTTGCGCGTGCCGCTCGCCGGCAGCTGCACAAGGCTGTTCGTCGAACTCAATTTGCTGAACGAGGCGCGCATCTGGTCCGATCGCGCACTCGCAATGCTCGACGAGGCCGACCGGGGTGGCGCATGGGAGCTCGAACTTCAGTCGACGCTCGGTCACGCCTTCATGTTCACCGAGCGCAACAGCGAGCAGGCGGAAGCGGCGCTCAGGCGCGGGCTGGAAATAGCGGAAGCGCTTTCCGATCACGCCAACACATTCAGGCTGTTGTCCCGGCTCAACATGTTCTATCGCCGAACCGGTCGCTATCGGCATCTGGTGCCGACTGCGCTTTACGCCGAGCGGATTGCCCGCGTCATCGGCGATACCGCGGGCATCGCCGGGAGCAAAGCGCTGCTCGGCGTGTCATATCACCTCGCCGGAGACCAGGCCGAGGCGCAAGCCCATCTCGACCAGGGCCTGCGCGACGACGCTGCGCTCCGCGGGACCCAACCCGGGCATTTCGCCTATTCACGCACGCCGCAGATTCCGCTCGCACGCGTGCTGTGGCTGCGCGGTTTTCCCGATCGCGCGCTTGAATGCATCCGGCCGCTCGTCGGCGCTTCAGCGCCGCATGACGTGGTCATGCATTGTATCGCATTATGCTGGTCCGCTTCGGTGTTCGGCTGGCTCGGCGACTGGTCGTCAGTCGAGGCCATGACCGATCGCCTGGCCGCGCATGCGAGCATGCACGGACTCGTGCCCTACGAAGCCGTCGCGGTGGGTTTTCGGGCGCAGAGCATGATCGCTCGAGGCGAGGTCGCCGGCGGCGTCGAGCGGATGCGGAGCGCGCTTCCACGCCTGCACGCCGATCGCTACGAACTCTACGCCTCGGCGTTCGCCGCGGATCTGTCTCGGGGCCTGTTCAGCTTGGGACAATTGACGGAGGGCATTCAGGTTCTTCACGAAACCATTCTGCGGGTCGAGCAGGAAGGCGGCGCCTTCGACATGCCCGAGCTGCTCCGTCTGCGCGGAGAGCTGGAGGCCCATGGCGGCAATCCCGACGCGGCCGAGGCGGATCTTGTCGCCTCGATCTCGCTCGCCGAACAGCAGGGCGCGTTATCCTGGCGGCTGCGGGCCGAGATGTCGCTGGCGCGCCTTCGAATCCGGCAGCGTGTGCAAGATCCGCTCGAACAGCTCGCCCAAACCTATGCCCGGTTCTCGGAAGGATTCGAGACCGCCGACCTCATTGCAGGACGGCGCATGCTGAACGAGCCGGCGGCCTGAACAGTCGAAGCGAATCGCGCGTGCCGCTACTCGAAGACGGCGTCAAAGATCTCGACGTCCATCAGCACGGGCTTGGCGACCACGGTTCCGTCGGGCCGCAGCGTCTGCGCGCGTCGGAGCGTCGGCACCACGATTCCGCCGAAGCTGTCATGGGCCCACGAGTAATGCGCGACCTTCATCCCGAACAGATCGTGATCGGTCCGCCGTTGCAACGCGTTGTCGTCGAAATAGAAGATCTGCTCGGGCGCGAGCGTGATCAGGCCCGGCGGGAACTGCGCCCGCAACCGCCGCCATGACTCGTTGTTCTCCTGCCACGGTGGCAGTTCCTCCACCACGACATCTGGATGAGCGAGCAGGAATGGATTGGTCAGATAATTCCAGATCGCGACGCCGCAGAAGAAGACGAGATGCAGTTCGTCCACCAGCGTGGGCGAACCTGCCTCGGTGAACGCGAGGCTTGGATTGCGCCAGGTCCGCAGGATCTCACCCTCGAGGCTTTCGATCGTGATCGCGTCCGGCTGAAAAGAGCCGGAGTGTTCGCCTCCGGTGATGCCGGTGAAGCGGACCGACTGCGTGCGGGTCGAGCCCTCCGCCGTCACGTCCTTGAATTCGCTGGCATGTCCGGTGCTGGAGAACAGCGTTCCGGCGACGGAGAGGTGAAGCGTGAACCGGCTCAAGCTATTCCAGCGGGCCATTCCGCCGCTGGCATCAATTACATCGTCAAGAAGCGCCATGTCCCGCCATATCCACCATGAAGTGCCACCACCATGGCGGGGCGGATGCGGCTTGGCGTGTTAGAATTTGTTAGGAGTTGCGAGCGGATATCCTCGCAGTATCCCATTGAAGATACTCTCAATTCAGCGCCGTAAGGAGCTCCCTGGCGGCGACGAGATCACGAGTCTGGAGGCCCTCCTGGTACCGCGAGACGAGGGGGGCGAGCAGGGCGCGTGCATCTCCGGCCTTTCCGGCCTGGCGCCAGACCCGGCCGAGACTGATTGCCCCCCGCAGCTCCCAGCCAAGCGCGCATTGGCGGCGTGACAGATCGAGCGAGTCCCGGAAACAGCTTTCGGCCTCCGCGGCATTGCCCGACCGGGCGAGGATGTCGCCCTTGACCCTGAGCATCTCGGGCATGTCGAAGGATTCGCCATGAGCGGGGATCTCCGCGATGGCACCATTGATGGTCTGCAAGGCTTCGTCGGCCAGGTTCTGCGCCACGAGTCCCTCCGCGAGCGCGGTCGCAAACACCGTCGTCATGATCCGGTGTCGCGTCGCGTACAGCGTGGCCTGGCTGCGGCGGAGGTGCTCGATGCCGGCGGCGACGTCGCCGCGGCGAAGCAGCAGCTCACCCTTCTGGCCGATGCCGACCGCGTGATAGGGCCCGAGGAAGTGCCGCGCGGAATGATCGATCAGCCGCTCGATCAGGATTTCCGCATTGGCCAAGTCGCCGACCCAGAGGAACACGTAGATGGTCCAGATCAAGGAAATACCGAGAGTGAGCGGTTGCTCGAGCAGCTCGGCTTCGCGAACGGTGTATCTGGATGCCTCGATCGCACGATCGGGCCGGCCGGTGAGCCAAAGCCCGCGTGCTAGCGCCACCAGTGCGACGATGCGGTCGTCATAGCCGAGATGCCCGATATTCAGCCGCTGCGAGCCGGGATTATGCAACATCGCGCTCTCGCAGAGCTGCACCGCCTTGCCCTGGTTGCCGATCAAATGATGGGCGACGCCCAGCATCCATTCGACGTTCAGCGTGCTGGTAGGATCGTTCAGCTTCCGCGCGACGCTCTCGCCCTGTTCGCCGGTTCCGAGCGCTCCGTGAAAATCCCCGACCCTGGTGAGATAGATGTGTAATCCACGCAGCAGCCAGAGCTGCCAGTGCAAATCCTGGAGCTCCTGGGCAAGCTGGAGACTGCGCGTGAATGCCGAGCGGACCGCTTCGGTATTGCCCTGCGTGAACATCGCGGAGACGCCGAGTGCGGCCTGCAAGATCATTTCATTGCGGCCATCCACCGCGCTCGCATCGAGGGACGCCAGCGCCTGCTGGGTCCAGCGGTAGCATTCCGTCAGCAATGTCAGCTCGAGAAAGAATTGCGCCGCTGACGCCGCCAGATTCACGCCGATCGTTCGGTCCCCGCCGTCTGAAAAGCCCCAGGTCAGCGCGGCCCGAACATTGGGCAGGTGGTCGGCATAGGGAAGGAAGCCGCCGGCGCTCTGCATACCCGTGGATTGGAGCGCGATGTCGCGCAGGAAATCGCGAAAATATTCGGCGTGGGCGCGTGCGACGCGGTCAGCTTCGCCGTTCTCGACGAGCTTGTCCGCGACAAAGGCGCGTGTGGTGTCGAGCAGGCGATAGCGCAGCCGCCGTTCCGCAGGCGAGGTCGCGATCAGCGATTTGGAAAGCAGATTGGAGATCGCCTCGGCGGCTTCTGCCTCGCCGATGCCCTGACAGGATGCAACCGCAAGCGCGGCTTCCAGCGTGAACGGCCCGACGAACGCCGATAATCCGCGCAGCGTTGCGCTTTCGGTTGGCGGCAGCAAATCATAGCTCCAGGCGAGCGCCGCACTCAGGGTGTGGTGCCGCGGGACAGCGGTGCGCCGCCCGCGCCAGAGCAGTGAGAAACGGCTGTCGAGCAGTGAGGCGGTCCCGGCAATGCCATAGGCGTTCACACGCCCGGCCGCGAGCTCTATCGCGAGCGCGATGCCGTCCAGCCGACGGCAGATATCGGCGACGAGCGGCGCATCCTCTTCGCTGAGCTCGAACTCGCTCAGGCTCTCTGCAATGCGTTCCACGAAGAGCTGAGTTGCGGGATAGGCAAGGATGTCGGCGATGCCGAGTCCGTCGCGCTGTGGCGGGCAATCCAGCGGAAACAGCCGATGGACACGCTCACCCTCGGCGCGGAAGGATTCGCGGCTGGTGGCGAGAATATGCAGCCCGCCTGCTTCCCGGACGATACGCTCCGCCAGAGGGGCGAGATCGTCGAGGATGTGCTCGCAACTGTCGAAGACCAACAGCATCCGCCGGCTGCGCAGGAACGTTAGCAACCCCGGCATCGGATCGTCGGAATTGACTGTCAGGCCCAGCGCGGCCGCAATCGTTCCCGCAACGAGCCGGGTCTCCCTGAGTGCGCCGAAATCGACAAAACACACCTGGCCGTCGAAAGCCTGGAGCTCGCGATGCGCCACGGCGAGTGCGACCGAAGTCTTGCCGATCCCGCCGGGGCCGACGATCGTGACGAAGCGATGCAGGGCAAGCTCGGCGGAGATTTTCGCGACCGCATCGTCCCGTCCGATCATCTTCGAAAGCGGCGAGGGCAGCGAGCGCGCCGCAGCAACAGGCACGCTGGTCGGGTTCTCCGATGGGGCAGCCCGGAGCAGCGCGGCCGTGAAGCAATAACCCCGCCCGGGGACGTTGACGACGTAGCGGGAGCCTTCGCCCGGATCGCCCAAGGCTTTGCGCAGCGTCGTGATGTGAAAGCGCAGGCTGCCTTCGTCCACATTCACGTCGGCCCAGACCCGCCGGATCAACTCACGCTTGTCCACGACCTCGCCGGCGCGCTCGGCGAGAAAAACGAGAATGTCGAGTGCGCGGCCGCCGAGGTGAACCGGGGCGCCGTCCTTCTCGAGCAGCCGCGTTTTTGCGAACAGCCGGAATGGCCCGAAAGCAATGGCCGAATCCTGGTCGTTAGTGTCCGGCACGGGCCAATCATTCCAGTGAAAGAGCTGAACTCTGCACTTTGATCTACCAGAAGGGAACCCGGAGTAAACTGGTCGAAAGTGGCGAAATCGCGTGGAGGGTGCCGGCAATTGGCCGATCGCGCGCGACGATCCGTCGCAAATTGTACTCAAACGCGAGCATCTTGCGAAGCAATCGGGACAACCCCGGCAGCGTGGCTGACCGCCCGCTCACACTTCGGAGTCCGGTCGTCGTACCCTCATCATAACAGAATCTTGCAACGTCTAACGAGCAATGCGCGCGAACTGCATCCAGTATCCGTTCCGAGTTTGGCGCTAGTTCCAACGGGAGGCTACGATGTCCGGTATCAATGCTCGGCCGAATGACGACGTCGTTCGATCTCAATTTGTGGCCAGTCTTGACGATCAGTCGCGTGATTGGGAGCTGGTGCTGCGGGAATCCCATCATCGGATGAAGAACACGCTGACGATACTGGGTGCGTCAGTCCGCCGCGATTTCACCAGGACAGGCACCAGAGACGTGTCTCTTGCCGCGGACCGGCTCGAGCGGCGCATCGTCGCCTTCGGCAGGCTCTATCAGCTCCTGTCCGACAATGACGACCATACAGCGATCCCGGTGGCGGCCTTCTTCGAAAACCTGAGCGGAGCGATTTCCGAGGCGGTGCTGGAGCCGGCGGGCATCCGCTGCGAGGCTGCGATCGAAAGCGGCACGCTGCCGGCGTCGCAATGCCACCGGCTTGCGCTGATGCTGACGGAGCTGGTGACGAATGCGGCCAAGCACGCCTTCCCGAACAGGAATGATGCAATGATCCGCATCGAGATGGCCAACCGCGACGGCGCCTGGTTCTGCACGGTAACAGACAACGGGATCGGCGCGACCGGCCCGCTTCAGGGCACCGGCAGCCGGATTCTCGAAGGACTCGCACGCAGCATTCACGCCCGGCTGCAGGGCGAGGCGGGAGAAGACGGCACACGTGTAACGATCGTGATGCCGATCGCAGCTGTTTGAAGCTCGTCTTGAATCCAACCCAGGGAGTTCGACATGGCCACTACAGAAATCGACCGCGACGCCTCGGCCAAGCTTTCCAACAAGTCTACCGATAAATTTGCGAACAAGCCTTCGACATCGCGTGGCGTTGATCAGAGGCTCGAGGTGATCGTGATCCCCGTGTCCGACGTCGATCGCGCCAAGGCCTTCTACGCGCGTCTCGGTTGGCGACTGGACGCCGATTTTGCCTCTGGCGATGACTGGCGCGTAATCCAGTTCACGCCGCCGGGCTCGGCCTGCTCGGTGATCTTCGGCAGGAACGTGACCGCGGCAGCGCCGGGCTCGGCGCGAGGCTTGTACCTGATCGTCTCCGATCTGGAGGCGGCGCGAACGGATCTGATCGACCGCGGCATCGAGGTCAGCGCTCCATTCCACGGTGCCGGCGATGTTCACGCCGGGACCGACGAGCCTTATCTCTCCGGCAGCGTTCGGGTGAGCGGTGCTGACCCGAAGCGCGGCAGCTACGGCTCATATGCCTCGTTCAGCGATCCTGACGGCAATGGCTGGCTGTTCCAGGAGGTCACGTCGCGATTGCCGGGACGGATCGCGGGCGACGATACGACATTCGCTTCGCAGGCTGCGCTGGCCGCAGCACTGGGCCGCGCGGCGGCGGCACATGGCGAGCACGAAAAGCGGACCGGCGCGCACGATGAGAACTGGGCCGATTGGTACGCCGATTATATCGTCCGCGAGCAGGCGGGCCAGCCGCTGCCATCCTGAGCTGGACAGCACGGATTCTTCGACTGATGCAAGCCGACGCGGCGCGCGATGACTGAGCTCATCGCGCGCCGTGTTGTTTCGGCGGCGCGCATCGCGGCTCGCAACGGCTAACGCGGTCTAACAACCCATAACGAGCAAATTGCCTGGGCCTGCGCCAATCTCCCTGCATGACGAACCGAGGCGTTGATGTCGAATTCGATCAGCGCCACCGACCAAAGTCAGGGAGATCGATCATGACCACGCAAGCACGTACCGACATTCTCAATCCAGACCGCCGTCAACTGTTGACCCAGGCCGCGATGACCGCAGTTGCCGCAAGCGTATCGAGCCTGCTGCCACTGCATTCCGCGAAGGCCGGCGTGAGCGGGGCGGTTCGCCCGTTCCACGTCAGCGTGCCCGAGCAGGATCTGCTCGATCTTCGCCGCCGTCTCGCGGCGACGCGCTGGCCGGATCGTGAGATCGTTGCCGATCAATCGCAAGGCGTGCAGCTGACGACAGTGCAGCAGCTCGTGCGTTACTGGCAGAACGACTACGACTGGCGCAAGATGGAGGCGCGGCTGAATGCCTTGCCGCAATTCGTCACGGACATCGACGGCGTCGACATCCACTTCATTCACGTCCGCTCCAGGCACGAGAATGCCTTGCCGATGATCGTCACGCATGGCTGGCCCGGTTCGATCATCGAGCAGATGAAGATCGTCGGCCCGCTCACCGACCCCACCGCACATGGCGCGACGGCGCCGGACGCCTTCGATCTCGTGATCCCCTCGTTGCCCGGTCACGGTTTTTCGGGCAAGCCGACGGAATTGGGCTGGGATCCGCAGCGCGTCGCGCGCGCCTGGATCGTGCTGATGAAGCGGCTCGGCTATAGCCGCTATGTCGCGCAAGGCGGCGATTGGGGCAATGCCGTGACGGAGCAGATGGCGGTGATCGCGCCGCCGGAGCTGCTCGGCATCCACACCAACATGCCCGCGACCGTTCCTGACGACATCGCCAAGGCGCTTCAGCCCGGCGGATCGCGGCCGTCGAACCTCTCGGCCGACGAGCGCCATGCTTACGATCAGCTCGATGACTTCTACAAGCACGGTCTCGGCTACGCGATCGAGATGTCCAACCGGCCGCAGACGCTCTATGGCCTGGTGGATTCGCCGGCGGGCCTCGCGTCTTGGATGCTCGACCATGATGCGCGCAGCACCGCGATGATCGCTCGGGTGTTCGACGGCAGGACGGAAGGGCTGTCGCGGGACGACGTGATCGACAACATCACGCTCTATTGGCTCACCAACACCGCGGTGTCGTCGGCGCGGCTGTACTGGGAGAACAAGCTGGTGTTCTTCGAGCCCAAGCACATCAAGATCCCGGTCGCCGTCAGCGTCTTCCCGGACGAGATCTACGCCGCGCCGCGCAGCTGGACCGAGAAGGCCTATCCGAAGCTGATGCACTACAACCGTCTGGACAAGGGCGGCCATTTCGCAGCCTGGGAGCAGCCTGCGTTGTTCTGTGCGGAAATGCGCACCGCTTTTCGACCGCTGCGTCAGTCGATCTGAGACCTGCGAGGACGCGCATTTCCGCGCGTTCCCTTCTTCCCCCACCAAATAGGAATGCAATCATGAACCGCCCCGAACGCACATTCACGATCGACCAAATCCGCGTGGAACGTCGGCTGCCGTCGTATTGGCGTGTCACCTTCGACATGCCTCCCGTCAATATCTTCGGCCCCAAGCAGCTTCCGCTTCTCGATGACGTCGTCACGGCGATCGAGACCGATCCCGAGGTGAAGGTCGTGGTGTTCGACAGTGCCGTCGAAGGCTTCTTCATCACGCACTACGACTTCCTCGCGCCGCTGGAGGATTCGCTTCGGATCCCGCCCGGGCCGACCGGCCTGCAGGCGCTGCCCGACATGCTGGTGCGTCTCAGCCGCGCGCCGGTCGTCTCGATTGCCTCGATCAGGGGCCGCGCGACCGGCGTCGGCAGCGAACTGGCGCTCGCGAGCGATATGCGCTTTGCCAGCCGCGAAAAGGCGATTCTGTCGCAATGGGAGGTCGGTGCGGGCCTGGTGCCCGGCGGCGGGCCGATGGCGCGGTTGCCGCGCCTGATGGGCCGCGGCCGCGCGCTCGAAGTTCTGCTCGGCGCCGATGACATCCACGGCGATCTCGCCGAGCGTTACGGCTATGTGAACCGGTCGTTGCCGGATGCCGAGCTCGACGGCTTCGTCGAGGCGCTGGCCATGCGCATCGCGTCCTTCGACAAGGAGGCGATTGCCGAGACCAAGCGCCTCGTCGACGTCGCAAGCCTGCCGCCGGATATCGAGATCAAGCCGGAATGGGACGCGTTCCTGGCCTCGCTCGGCCGCCCCGCGAGTCAGACCCGCATCAAGGCGCTGATGTCGCGCGGCTTCCACCGCGCTGGTGACGTCGAGAACCGGCTCGGGTTCCACGTCGGACAGATCGGTAGCTAGCTGAACCGCTGCGGCGCTCGGCCGGTTGGAGCGGCGACAGGTGGTCGTGCCAATGTCGCTTTCGTACCGTACTGGGCGCCGGTGCTGAAATCAAACATGGAGAATTGAGATGATCCGCAAGGCAACAGCAGTCTGGAAGGGCACCGGTCGCGATGGCACCGGTCAACTGTCGAGCGAATCCGGCGTGCTCGCCGCGACGCCTTATTCCTTCAAGACCCGCTTCGAGAACGAGAAGGGGACCAATCCCGAGGAGTTGATCGCGGCGGCCCATGCCGGCTGCTTCACCATGGCGCTGGCCTTCGGCCTGCAGCTCGCCGGCTTCACGCCGGACGAGCTGTCGACGGAAGCCGCGGTCAGCCTCGAGCCCGAAGGCAAAGGCTTCAAGATCAGCAAATCGGCGCTGACCTTGCGTGCCAAGGTGCCGAACCTCGACGACGCAGGTTTCGCCAGGATCGCCGGCGAAGCCGAGAAGAACTGCCCGGTGTCGAAAGTGCTCAACGCCGAGATCACGCTTGACGCCAAGCTGATCTAGGGCGGGCTTAATTTATGTCCATCTGGTTCTGGTTGGGAAAGCTGAGGTCGTCGAAGCTTTGGCCTCCACGAGAGGAACCGGATGGACAAATGCCCGGCTTTCGGCTGGGCCGCCATAAGCATAGGATGCGACGGATGCAGAACGGACAGCCGGATCAATTGGGAGTGGAGATATGACAACGGAACGCGCAATTCTGGCCGGAGGCTGCTTCTGGGGCATGCAGGATCTGATCCGCAAGCAGCCGGGCGTGGTTTCCACCCGCGTCGGCTACACCGGCGGCGCGGTGAAGAATGCCACCTACCGCAATCATGAAGGTCATGCCGAAGCGATCGAGATCACCTTCGATCCCGCCAAGACCAGCTTTCGGACCATGCTGGAGTTCTTCTTCCAGATCCACGATCCGACCACGCTCAACCGCCAGGGCAATGATTTGGGTACGAGCTATCGCTCGGCGATCTTCTATACGAGCGATGAACAGAAGCGGGTCGCAAAGGATACGATTGCAGACGTCGAGGCCTCCGGTCTTTGGCCTGGCAAGGTCGTGACCGAGGTCGCGCCCGCGGGCGAGTTCTGGGAAGCCGAGCCGGAGCATCAGGATTATCTCGAACGTTATCCGGACGGGTACACCTGCCACTTCATCCGCCCCGACTGGAAACTGCCGCGGCGCGGGGCTGCAGCGGCAGGCTAGGCTACTTAGCGCGCGTTCAGGTTCGCAATTGCGCGATCAGGTCGCGGGCGACGCGCATATCGGCGAAGTCTGAGCCCTCGGCAAACGCCCCGGAGACATGATCGAGAACCGCCAGAGCCTCCGCGCTCTGGCCAGCCGCGGTCATCAACCGTGCCAGGCTGACCGCGCTTCGCAGCTCCCAGAAACGCGCGCCTTCCTGGACGGCAATGTCCATGGCCTCGCGAAAGCGCGCCTCGGCATCTTCTGAATGCCGCGCGCTCCTGAGCATCAACTCTCCCTTGATGCGGATCAGCTCCGGCAGATACCAGAGCTCCTGCCGGTCGTTGCAGCGGGTCAGGACATCCTCGATCACGTCGAGACCGCGATCAACCTGGTCGGCCTCTCCGGAACACGCGGCGAGCTCGCCGAGCAGGGGCAGAAAACGCGGCAGGAAGCGCGCATCGCCGGCGCGATTGAGCTCCTCGCGCAGCAGCGGCAGGCCGGTCGTGACGTCCCCGCGCTTGACCATGACTGCGGCGTTGAAGGCGCGTGCCCACAGGCCCCACAGCCGGATCGCGTGGCGTTCGGTGTGTTCGAGCAGCTCGGCGCCGTGACGCTCCGCGGCGTCGAAATCGCCGGACCAGAAGGCGATCGGACAGGCGGCTTGTCCGAGCACGCTGCAGAAGGTCAGCGCGTGGCCATTGGCCCGGCCTTCCTCGATGTTCCTGGCCGTGAGGGCCTGAGCCTGATCGGCCAGGCCCTGAAGCCACAGGATGCGAGCCCGAAAATATTGGGTCGAGATTCTCAGATCGAGCGGGAAGATCTTCGGCTTCTCCGCCAGCACATGCAGCGATGCATTGACCCGGTCAATGCGCAGCCGCGCCTCGTTCTGGTCCCCGAGATAGTGCAGCGCCACGGCCATCAGCCGGTCGCCCAGCATGGCATCGGTCTTGTCGGGCGAGTTCGCGGCTGCATTCGCAAAGCGATCGGCGAGCGCACGAGCTTTGCCGAACTGCCCGTTGTTGAACTGGTCGATGCACAAGCCCCAGAGCGCCCGCAGCCTAAAATCCTTGTCCTCGAGCCTGTCAGCAAGCTCCAGGGTGGTCTCGAGGATCGGTCGCGCCTCGCGCGCGCGGCCCTCGCCATACATCAGCGACCATCCGAGCGCCGACAGAAGCTGCATCCGGATGCGGTCGTCGTCGGCGGTGTCTCCGAGCGCCGCGAGCGCCGTTCTGCTGCGCTCACGGCATTCCGCGAACAGCGAAAGACGCACCCATAGCGTGACCGCGGCCGCCGTCAGCGCGATACCGAGTGTCGCCTCGCCGTCGGGCCCGAACGCCCAGTCCAACGCCGCACGCACATTGTCCAGCTCTGCGCCATAGATGCTCAGCCATTCCGGCAGCGGCGTCGAAATATCCGCCTCCGCGCGCTCGAACAAATCGCGAAAATGCGCGGCATGACGCCGCGCGAACTGCCTGGCTTCGCCGAGCTCGTTGAGTTTTCCGTATGCATAGGTCCGCGTGGTGTCGAGCAGCCGATAGCGCAGCGTCCGCGAGCCGGACGGCGAAATCAGCGATTTGGTCACCAGGCTGTCGATCGCTTCGAGAGTCTCGGACGCATTGAGGCCGTCACCGGACGCGATCGCCGCAGCCGCCTCCGGCGCGAAAGGCCCGGCAAAGACCGACAGGCGTCGCAGCGTGGCGCTCTCTGCGGCAGGCAGAAGGTCGTAGCTCCAGTCGAGAGCCGCGGCGAGCGTCTGGTGCCGTGGCACGGCGGTGCGCCGGCCGCGCCATTGCAGCGAAAAGCGGCTGTCGAGCAGAGATGCCGTGCCGGCGATGCCGTAAGCATTGACGCGGCCCGCCGCGAGCTCGATCGCCAGCGCGATGCCGTCGAGGCGTCGGCAGATGCTCGCGACGAGCGGCGCCTCTTCCGCGCTGAGCTGGAACGGGCCCGAGCTCTGCGCAATGCGCTCCACAAAGAGTTGAGCTGCGGGGTAGGCAAGGACCTCGTCGACAGCAAGCCCTTCGCGCTCGGGCGGACAATCCAGCGGGAACAGCCGAAAAATCCGCTCCCCTTCGCTGCGGAACGACTCGCGGCTGGTTGCGAGAACACGAAGCTGCGGCGCCTCGCGAACGATGCGCTCGACGAGCGGCGCCAAATGATCCAGCACATGTTCGCAACTGTCGAAGATCAGCAGGGCCGGGCCGGTCTTCAGAAGCGTCAGCAGAGCCGGCGTCGGATCCTCTGCGCTGATGGTCAGTCCGAGCGCCGAAGCAATCGTGGTCGCGATGTGACTGGCATCCCTCAGCGGACCGAAATCGACGAAGAAGACTCGCCCGCCGAAATCCTGGGACCGGCGATGCCCGACGGTGACGGCGACCGAGGTCTTGCCGATGCCGCCCGGGCCGACGACGGTCATGAAGCGATAGAGCGAAAGTCCGTTCGAAATCTTCTCGATGACATCTTCCCGGCCGACCATCCTGGTGAGCTGAGCGGGCAGGGAGCGGGGAGGGGCGGCTTCAGCCGGGAGCGGGGCGGCCGGCGGAGCCGCTTGAGCGAACGAGGCGACAAAGCAATAGCCGCGGCCGGGCACGTTGACGACGTAGCGGGCCGACTTGCCGGTGTCGCCGAGCGCCTTGCGCAGCGCCGCGACATGGAAGCGCAGGCTGCCCTCGTCGACATTGACGCCAGCCCAGATGCGCTTGACCAGCTCTCTCTTGTCGACGACTTCTCCGGGGCGTCCGGCAAGGAAGATGAGAATGTCGAGAGCGCGGCCGCCGACGTGAAGCGGCGAGCCCTCCTTCTCCAAGAGTCGGGACTTCGGAAACAGTCGAAATGGCCCAAAGGAAATGGCCGAGTCTTCGCTACGATCTGGCACGCGCCATCGCCCCCTCGAAGGGAGTCAAAAGGTATTACTTTTTGGTCTACCAGAACGAGGCGTACAGTAAACTGGCCGAAAGCAGTGGGCAGGGTTGGCAGCCCTGCGTGGACGAATGGCTCGCCGAAATAATGCTTGAAAAATAACGTGTTAGGCCGACGTGACGATGCGATGACGCCGGGGTTCATCCGGATGGAGCATTGACTGTGACGCCGGATTGCTGCGATGGCATGGTCCGGGAGCCGGTCCCGCCACCACATTGACTGCCGACTTCCGGAATTTCCAGCATGACCTCTTTCACGCGGCGACAATTCGTGCACGCGTTGACAAGCGCAGCGGCGCTCGCCGCGCTTCCCCATAGCGGACAAGCCGCCGATTATCCGTCTCGTCCCATTCGCTTGGTGATTCCCTATGGAGCCGGCGGATCGGGTGACCAGATCGCGCGCCCCTGGGTGGACAGGATGCCGTCGCTGCTGGGGCCGACCTTCGTCGAATATATCGGTGGCGCGGGCGGCGCCATCGGGACCGCGGCGGTCGCGCGCGAGGAGCCCGACGGCTATTCGCTGCTGCTCGGCAACGGCAGCACGCAGGTCATCATTCCCATGACGTCGGCGAATCCCGGATATTCCGTTGGCGATTTCCGCGCCATCTACCGCCTGATCAACAGCGCGCTGGTTTTCGCCATCAATCCTTCGGTGCCGGCCGCAAACCTGCGCGAGTTGATCACCTATGCGAAAGCCAATCCGGGAAAGCTGTCCTATGGCACGCCGGGGATCGCCACCGGAAACCATCTGGTCGGCGAAGCCTTCAAGCAGCAGGCCGGGGCGCTGGACATCGTCCACGTGCCCTATCGAGGCATCGCGCAGGCGACCAACGACCTCGTCAGCGGCCAGATATCGCTCGTCATTGCCGTCATGTCCGTTCAATTGCAGCAGCTGGCTCAAGCCGGGAAAGTCAGGCTGCTTGCGGTCACCACCGAAACGCGGCTGAGCGGCGCGCCGGAGATCCCGACCGCCGTCGAATCCGGCATGCCCGGCATCCGGTATGAGGGATGGTTCGGTCTGTTCGCACCCAAGGACACTGACGATGCGATCATCGATCGGGTCGCGCAGGCGACGCGGCTCGCCATGGCCGATACGGCGCTTCTGGCGAGCTATCGCGCCCAGGGCATGGAGCCGGACAACGATTCAGGCCCGGACAAATTCCAGCGCATCGTCGAGGCCACATCCGCAAGCCTCGCGCCCCTGATCAAATCGATCGGGCTGAGCAATTTGTGAGGCCGCTCAGCCGTCGGCGCGCGTAACGATGCGCGCCGACAGCGTGACGAGGCCCATCAGCACAGCCAGGAGCCAGAACGCCATCGGCAATCCACCAAGACGTGCGACGAAGCCGACACCGGCGGGGCCGACGAGAACGCCGGCGTAGCCGGCGGTCGTGATCGCCGCGACGGCGAGCCCCCTGGGCATCACCGTCTGCCTCGCCGCCCGGCGGAACAGCACCGGCACGAGGTTCGATGCGCCGAGGCCGATCAGCAGAAAGCCGGCTACGGCGACCGCCACGACGGGAGCGGTGAGCAGGACCACGAAACCCGCGATCGCAATCAGGCTGCCCCAGACCAATGTCGTGCGGTCTCCGATGCGTGCGACGACGGCGTCGCCGCCGAGCCGCCCGATCGTCATGGCGACCGAGAACACGATGTAGCCGATCCCGCCTTGCGCTTCGGAAACGAGACCCGCGCCGATGACGAGCAACGCGCCCCAATCGAGCATCGCGCCTTCGACGAGGAAGGTGATGGCGCAAAGCAGCGCGAGCAGGAGCACGGCGCCATGCGGCAACACGAACAACGGCCCCTCCTGTACCTGCACGGAGCGAAGCAGCCGCGGCCAGGCTGCCAGCGTCGCGATCAGCATCAGGACGGAGCAGATCAGTGTGCAGGCGAGCGCACCGAGTTGCAGCGAGAGCAGTGCGGTCACGAGCGCGGCCCCGGCGAAGCCGCCGATGCTGAACAGCGCGTGGAAGCCGGACATCAGCGGACGTCCCGCGGCGCGCTCCACCTCAACCGCGTGGATGTTCATGGCGACGTCGATGGAGCCAAGCGCGGCGCCAAATGCGAGCAGTGCCAGCGCCAGCGTCATGGGCGAGCTCGCGATTGTCAGCAGAGGCAGGACCAGGGCAAGACCGAGCCCGCCCGCAATGATGATCGGCTTGCTGCCATAGCGCGCGGTCAGCACGCCGGTCAGAACCATCGCGACGACCGAGCCGATGCCGAGGCTGAGCAGGAGCAGTCCGAGGATGCCGTCGTCGACGGCGAGCCGCGCCTTCGCGAACGGCACCAGCGGTGCCCAGCACGCGATGCCGAAGCCCGCGACGAGGAAGGCAAGCCTGGTCGCAAGGCGTGTCGCCGGCTTGTCGGCAGAAGACATGGGAACTCCGGGAGGGGGAATCAGGGGCAGGGGCAATCGACAAGCCGCGCAATTGTCGCGTCTTTATGTCCGCGGCAGACTCGGATTGTCGCAGGCGGCCCGTGGGTGGCCGCAAGCGGACACACAGGCCTTTTGGCTCGTCACCGGCATCTCGGCGGCGCCGGTGGGCTGCGCCGTCAGACGAAACACCCTGACAGCCCGACCTGCGCCGGTGTCAAGCCGTGCGCGCAAAAATATTCCACTTTACCGAAATTCGGTTTTGTCGTATGTGTCGGCCATCCCGGCTCATCCTTGAGGGGCGATCTCG
>NZ_JBVVPB010000055.1:0-24355 GCF_055807435.1 Bradyrhizobium sp. Ken51
GGTAAGGGGCCGAAGACTTCTGGCACATCGGTGATCACGGTGCACGCGACGATTAAGTAGCGGGTCGAGCAGTTGAGAGACGCCCCGTGGCCCGTCTGATTGCAAGACAATGAAGATCGGCCAGGCGCCAATTTATTCGCGCACTCGCGGAGTGAGCCGCGGAGCGTTTTTCCCGGCATCCAAGGCGCTTGGTGCGCCTCCAGCGCTTCACGCGTTTCCAGCAACAAGACCAGTTCGAGCAATTTATTGGTCGAGGGGAGCGGGAGGGAAAAAATCGCTGCAAAGCATGCTTATCTTTGGCAAACGCCCCCACAAAACCGACCGCCAAATTAATGGCGGGTCTGCAAATACCCCAAGACCTTGAGGTCCGGTGCATCTAGCATCTGGCGGCCGACGCAATTGCGACAAGGGACTATCGATTTGGAGCTGACGATGACCCAAGCCGCTGGACAATGGACTGATCCACCAGCGGGCCGATGTCTGCTTGTGAAGCGCCGGAGCGGACCTCCACACTTTACGCCAAACCGACGCGATTGGCCCAACTCGGACCTCCGGGGGGGTCCGCTATTGCGCCGCTTTCAAGGAAAGAGCGGACCTCACAAGCCCCAACTGCGGCGCGGACTTGCCCACTTTCGCCTTTAATCAATCTCCGCCGAGCGCATCTGCCGCCTTCAGCTTCTGCAGCGAGAAGTCGGGGCTGCAAGCGATCTCCAGAATCGGGGTCTCGCGGCGGCCGCAGAGTTCGGCCTCCGGCAGCTTGGCGGCGACGCCGGATCACGATCGTGCCATGGCGGTCGGCATGGATCAGGTCGTCGGGCTTCGCCGTCGACGGGCGGCCGGTGGTCGAGCCCGTTAAATTTGCGACCTGATTTCGCTGGCCTGACACGGAATGAGGTGCGACACTCGCGCCACGCAGTCTTGTCACGCAGTAGGCCAACATGGCTGACGTCCCAGCCACCCACTACGTTAAAAGTGACGATGTCCACATTGCCTATCAGGTAATTGGCGATGGTCCGCGCGACCTGCTGTTCGTCCCGGGTTTTGTCTCCAATTGTGAAGCGCTCTGGCAATCGCCGGCGCGCACCTCCTTTTTCCGTAGGCTTGCAACATTTTCTCGGGTCATCATGTTCGACAAGCGCGGCACCGGAATGTCCGATCGCGGTTCCCAGATCTTCACACTTGAACAGCGGATGCACGACGTGCAGGCAGTGCTGGATCAGGTTGGTTCCAAGCGGGCCACCTTGTTTGGCGTGTCCGAGGGCGGTCCGATGTCGCTGCTCTATGCAGCGACTTATCCCGAGCGCACGTCGGCTCTGGTGCTTTGTGGCACGTATGCACGGCGCTCGTGGGCACCTGACTACACGTTCGGATGGACCGATGCGCAGTGGAGCACTTTCCTCGATGACATTGAGCACCACTGGGGCACGACGGATGCAATAAGTTTGCTGATGTGGGCGCCCAGTGTTGCAGGCAATAAGCAGACACTTGAGCAAATCGCCGCTTACTTCAGGGCTTCAGCAAGCCCAGGCGCGGCATCTTCGATCATGCGCATGAACCGGGAGATCGATGTCAGAGACATCCTGCCCGTCACGCGCGTACCGACTTTAATTTTACATCGAACCGATGAGCGCGTCATTGACGTGAAGCATGCGCGTTACATGGCGCAGCAGATTCCTTGCGCCAAACTGGTTGAGCTCAGCGGTCAGGACCATACGGTCTGGTTTGGCAACCAGAACGCAATTCTTGATGAGGTCGAAGAGTTCGTCACCGGGCATCGCCAAGCAGCCGAGCCAGACAGGGTGCTTGCGACCCTGCTGTTTGTCGACATTGCGGGATCGACAGAACGCGCCGCCGCATTCGGCGACGGCGCCTGGCGCGCGTTGCTCGACGCGTTCTATGCCAAAGTTCGGGATGTGCTCGGCCAGTATCGCGGGCGCGAAATCAACACCACGGGCGACGGTTTCCTTGCCACGTTCGACGGGCCAGCGCGCGCCGTGCGTTGCGCCAGCGCAATCGGCGATGCGCTGGGTCCGCTCGGCCTGAAGGTCCGTTGCGGTTTGCATACCGGCGAGTGCGAATTCGTCGCTCAAGATATTGTTGGCATTGCCGTTCATATTGGCGCGCGTGTTGCGGCGCTAGCTGCACCGGGTGAAATTCTGGTATCACAGACGGTTCGCGATCTCGTAGCAGGCTCCGGATTGACGTTTGAAGAGCGCGGCCGTCACGTTCTCAAAGGCGTGCCTGACGAATGGCGTCTGTACCGTGCGGTGACCATCTAGCACGATTTCACCCGCGACGCGGTCAGCGGAATGCCCTCTTCTGGCCCGGCCGCGAAGTGCCATCATTCCTTATTGAGGTCCGTTTAATGGGGCGGAGCGGACGAGATTTGCTCACTCCGAATTCTTCGCATTCTGACCCAAATCGGACGTTTCGCGGACTACCCGGTTCCTCCTTTTCCATTTACGTCCCTTCGTGCAAGGACTACGTTTCCGCTGCTAATACCTAGCCTCTGCGTCGTTTGAACCTTCGCATTGGCTAAAGGGTGGAGACCTTCAGCCGATGAGCGAGATCTCTTTCGAGACGGCGCTGGGCGACCGGGTTGAGGACATGCTCGACGCTTGCACGCGGTGCGGAAAATGCGTCGAGGTTTGCCCGAGCGTGGCACCCGCGGGCATCGCGGGTGCGGCTTCTAGTGAAATCATTAGCGGCATTATTGACATCGTGCGCACGGGCGAGGGACCAGAGGTGTCAGCCAAATGGGCCTCCGCCTGCATGCGCAGCGGCGAATGCATCAAAGCTTGCGGCTATGGCGTCAATCCGCGCTTCATGCTGGCCATGGCGCGCGTTGCGATGACAAAGAGCCACCACGAGCTGTCCGAGCGGCGGCGCCAGGGCCTGACACGATTTCGCGATCTCAGTCGCGATGTGACCATACTGTCGCGATTGCAGCTCGACGACGAAATGCTGGAGCGGCTCGGCCAGAAGACGGCGTCAGCCGCAATCCCCCGCGAGGCTCCGGATTTCGTGTTCTATACCGGCTGCAATGTGCTCAAGACGCCGCATATCGCGTTGCTGGCGCTCGATATCATGGATGCGCTCGGCGTCACCTATCAGGTTATGGGTGGGCCGACCCATTGCTGCGGCATCCATCAGTTAAGTACCGGCGACGTCGAAATGTCAGGGCGTATGGGCTCGAACTCGATCGAGAAGATGTCGCACTCGAAGTCCGGTCAGGTAATCTCGTGGTGCCCGAGTTGCTATGTCCAGTTCACCGAAACCACGATTCCAGCCATCGAACGGCAAGGCGGGCCCCGGCCATTCGAGATGACGCCATTTTTGCGGTTTCTCAGCGAGCGTCTGGCATTGTTGATCCCGCGGTTGCGCAAAGAGGTCAAGCTTCGGGTCGCACTGCACCGGCATCCCGGCGTCTCCGGCGTTATGGAAGCCGCGGTTGAAATTTTGCAGGTGGTCCCCGGCATTGAACTCGTCGATTTGCATCAGCCGGCGGTCGGCCTGCAGAGTGTCAACGTCGGGGTTCTTCCCGCGTTCAAGCGAGAGTTGCAGCGGAACGAGCTTCAGTCGGCGGCGGATGCAGGTGTGGACGCGCTGGTCGCGGTCTATCATTCCGATCATCGCGAACTGTGCGCGCATGAACGCGATTGGCCATTTCGGATCATCAATGTTCTCGAAGTCGTCGGCGAGAGCATGGGGCTGCGTCGCCACGACCGCTACAAAGAGCTCAAGCTGTTGCAGGATGCTGAACAGATCGCCACTGAATGCCATGATCTCATCGCGCAACATTCGCTTGATCCCGTGGTGGCTCGCAGCGTCATCGCCAAGGGCCTGCTCGGCGACCAACCGCTTCCTTTGAAATAGCCCGATGCGCCCGAGCTGAGCGTTGGCGAGGCGAGGCGCGTGTTGGACTGCTACTTCCGTTGTCGGCCCGTAGCTGACCTCCGCGCAGGGCCGGTTATGACCCAAAGCTGAAATCGTCCTTGGAATAATCATTGGCCGCAATTGATCGGTCAGTCGGCACTTCACGCTCATGTGTCCTCAGCGAGGTCGCCACCTCCATTGAATTACGTTCGTAATTTCATATTATGACCGTAATTGCATCGAGCTGGACCGCTGTTGGGGCGGCGGTCGATGCAGCCAAACAGCTCCCAGCGAGGATTCATGGACCACACGGCCACTGCCTCATCGCAACAAACCACAGATGCCAGCTCGCTTGGGCTCGCAGCCGGTGCAGCAGCGGTTCGCAACGGCGACATTACCTCGGAAGCCTACACCGCGGCGCTCTTACAGCGCGCCCGAGCACTTGCCGAACTAAATGCCTTCATCACCATCGACGAGGCGGGGGTACTGGCGGCCGCGAGGGCCGCAGACAAGTCGCGTGCGGCCGCATCGGCGGCCCCGCTCCTTGGCGTGCCGCTCGGGGTGAAGGACAGTTATTTGACGAAAGGGCTACCTACTAGCCTGGGCATCGAAGGTCTGGCTCATTTTGTTCCGCGCGAAGATGCCGACGCTGTCCGGGCCATCAAGGGGGCGGGCGCGTTGATTTTCGGCAAGAACAACCTCGTCGAGATGTCTTACGGCCTGACCGGTCACAACGCACGCTACGGTCAGGTGAAAAATCCGCACGCACGGGATCGCATGTCGGGCGGCTCCTCAAGCGGCTCCGCCGCATCCGTGGCTGCTGGACTCGTTCCCGCGTCCCTGGGCGGTGACACCGTCGGGTCAATCCGGGTACCCGCATCGTTCTGTGGAGTCGTGGGCTTCAAGCCAACGACTGGGCGTTGGCCGCGCAACGGCGTTGCTCCTATCTCCCATACACTCGACACGACGGGCGTATTTGCCCGAAGCGTTGAGGACTGCATCCTGGTGGATCAGGTCGTAACTGGTGAACAGGCTGCGGGACCCTCCGGCGGCGGCTACGGCCTGAAGGGAACCCGGCTGGCCTTCGCGCCGCGTCAGTTCTTGGATCTGGTTGACGCGGAAGTCGAGACCCGATTCCGCGCGGTGGTCCGGCGACTGCAGGACGCCGGCGCTGAGGTCGTTGAAGTAGACCTTGGCGACGACTTCAATTCCCTCGTCCAAACCGCGACATGGGGCATCTTCGCTCATGAAACGATGGGCACCATCTCGGAATTTCTTCGCCGCCATGAGATTCCGACCACGTTCGAGGCCATTTACGAGGGCCTCAAGCCCCAACTTCGGCAGGCGTGGGGGCACATCGTACTGCCAGGCGGCGAGGGTGCTACCTCGGCAGGGGCCTATCAGACGGCGCTCAACGTGAGCCGGCCGGAAATTCAGCGCCGGCTCCACACGGCGTTCGTCTCTCATGGGGCGCTGGCTATTCTGCAACCGACCACGCCCTGCACGGCGCCTTTGATCGAGGAGCAGGCGACCGTCCATATCGCGAGGCAGAACGTCAGCTACCTCGCTTTGGCGAACCATACCGTGTCGGCAAGCAGCGTGGGACTGCCGGGTATCAGCCTTCCTGTTGGCCTGTCGCGCGCGGGACTGCCGATCGGTCTCGAGCTGGACGCCCCCTTGGGAAGCGACCGGCGGCTTCTAGACCTTGCCCGCATTGTCGAAGGCATCTCGGGTGCCAACCCCAGTGCGATCTAACGTCGTGGCCGCTTCGCGCGGCGAAGGACCCACTGTAACATCGACAAACGTCTAGAGGATCAACAGATGGCCAATGCACTGCACTCAACGCGCGCCATTCCGGTCGAGCACGTCACCATCCGCTCAACAAAGCCCTTCGAGGACGTTCGAGCCAAGCTCGCGGGCTTAGCACCCCGCATCGATGACGGGATCTTCACTCTCTTGAGATACGGGGAAAGCGAGCGCGCACTTCGAGAGCTGGAGGCATGTCCACCGCTCACCATCTTCGGTCAGCGTGACCATGGGGCGCTCCTGGCAATTGCCGGGCTGACGCGCCGCTCTATCCAGTTTGATATCGGAAATCCGCTCACCGCATCCAAGATGACCCGGCATCAACTGTCGGCGGGGCTGTATGCGCCCATTCGCGTCCTGCTGCGCGAGGATGACGATGGTGCTGTCGCGTTCGAATATGATCGACCAGCATCCCTTTTCGGTCAGTTTGGCAGCGATCATGTGGATGCAGTTGCCCAGCAACTTGATCGCGACCTCCAGACCCTGTTGGAAGCGGCTGCAGCTTAACGGCTGCGGGTCATTGATGGAGTGGAGAGAAGATGCGTTTCGAGAAAGGACACAAGGCAGCGACGCGACGGCACATCATCGACGTGGCGTCGAAGTGCATACGCCGAGACGGTATCTCCGCCGCTGGGATTGCCGGGATCATGGGCGAGGCCGGTCTGACCAAAGGCGCATTCTCTCCGCACTTCGAGTCCAAAGACGCACTCGTTCGCGAGGCGCTGGAGAGCGCGCTCGGAGACCAGCAAGATCGTCTCGATCATGATCAGGGGAGGGGCCTGAACCTTGAAGGCGCTATCCGCAGATACCTGAACCGCGCACATCTCCAAGACCCGGCCGGCGGGTGTCCTTCGGCGGCGTTGCTTTCGGAAATCGCCCGCCAGCCCTTGTCCACTCGGCGGAACTACGAGAAGGCGCTACGAAGCTACGCTTCGTCGCTGGCCGCACTAATTCCGGAAGCCGATCCTGCAGAGACTCGCCGCCGCGCGACCGCCATCTTCGGCCTCATGGTGGGCACCCTGCAGTTCGCGCGGGCCGTCCCCGACACTGTCCAGGCGGAGCAAATCCTGGAAGGCGGGGTTGAGGCCGCATTGCGCTTGGCGAAAGTTTGATCTTGCTAGATCAGGAAAGGACGGAGAGGTGCGGAAGGATTTTCCACGCCACCCGACCCGACACTCCGGACTAATCACTAGTCTGACCACGAGCTATGTCTCCTTTTGGCCCGTAGCTGACCTCCGCGCGCAGCCCGTCCAGGGCCGCTTATGAGCCACTGCAGACATTACGCTGCGCTGCTATGGGCGGCCGCCTAGCGTTACCAAGGATTAATTTCTTAGACAGGAGACGGAAAGAATCGATCTTCTAAGATGGACTTAATGGAGGAGATCATGCGCCACAGCTCAATCTTGCGCGCTGTTACCGCAGCCGGTCTGTTCCTGGGATCCAGCCTTATCTCCGATGCATTCGCCGAGACCGCCGGCCACGCCTTAGCTGTCTCCGTCGACGATTTCAAATATATAGACACGTCGAACGAGGCCACCGATCAGACGGCCGTACATGAAAAGCGATTGCGGGCCTTCATGACCGCGCTGCGGGACGATGTCAGGGCGGACCACCGTTTCGAGCTTGTGCCGTCCTCCTGTGCTTCAAATTGTCCGACCGACGGACCGACGTTGCGCGATCGGCTGCGCGCGGCGTCACAGGCCGGCGCGCAGATCCTGATCATCGGCGGCTTCCATATGATGAGCACGCTGGTGCTGTTTGCGCAGACTGTTGCTATCGATACAAAATCCCAGCGCATCGTGTTTAGGAAATACTTCCAGTTCCGCGGCGACAACGATGAGGCATGGCAGCGAGCGGAGCGCTTTGTATCGGAGGAGGTTCGCGACCTGCTGCTTGAAAGCAGATCGCAGCAATAGACTACGCGCGACGCATGTGCATGGCACCCTGAGTCCGGTTTTGGCCCATAAGGCAATGCGAGCTATCGACGGCAGCCTTTGACCCATATCGGAGCGCCACAACGCCTCTGATAGTGACCATTCCGACCTTCCACCGCTGCCAAGTATCGACATTCATTCGCCGGACAGGACGCCTCGCGGATCGCAACCTGGATGCGAAGCGAGGTAATCGATTTCGCTGCGCGTAATACCGATATCCATTAGCTCCCTGTCACTTAGGTCGCACAAGTTGTCCAGTAATCTCCGGCGTTTGCGCCACTCCTGAAATGCATTCCAATATGTTTCGAGAGGACTGTAGACCTGCCGCCTTGCGGTTACCGGCCCCAGCTCAGTGGTCTCGTCGATCGTGCTCATTAGGATGTGTCCCGTCTGGACTGTTCACTAGGCAGAAGTTGCCGCAAGATGCGCGGGCGCGCTTAACTGGTGGCTTACATTTTTCTAACCGGCGGCTTACTGTTCATGCGCTAGTACAGAGGCGACCCCGGGAAGGAATGGCAGCTTGCGCTATCTTTTCGAGGAATACGCATTCGACACCGAGCGGCGCGAGCTGCATCGGGGGACCGATGCGGTGTCGATGACACCACAGGTTTTTGACCTGCTCGAATACCTGATCCGCAACAGGGAGCGGGTGGTCAGCAAAGACGACCTCATCAAAACCATTTGGAATGGGCGCAGCGTATCTGACGCGGCGCTGACAACCCGCCTGAATGCCGCCCGAGCTTCAATCGGCGATTCCGGCGAGGAACAACGCTTCATCAAAACACTACCCCGCAAGGGCTTCCGCTTCGTCGGACAGGTGCGGGAAGCGCGAAAGGTCGCAGGTCTAAACCCTGGCAATGCGCCCGAGAGCGTTCCTGCCCTTCCCGACAAGCCCTCGATCGCCGTGCTGCCGTTCGCGAACATGTCTGGTGATCCCGAGCAGGAGTACTTCGCGGACGGGATGGTTGAGGAGATCACGACCGCGCTTTCACGGTTCAAAGGGCTGTTCGTGATCGCTCGCAATTCGAGTTTCACCTTCAAGGGCAAAGCGGTCGACATCAAGGAAGTCGGACGGAGGCTGGGCGTGCGCTATGTCCTCGAGGGGGAGGTGCGCAAGGCATCGGGGAAAGTTCGCATCACGGGCCGGTTGATTGAAGCAGCTACGGGCACACACATCTGGGCGGACAGGTTCGAGCGCGACATGACAGACATTTTTGCGCTGCAGGACGACGTCATGCTCGCAATTGTCTCGGCTATTCAGCCAAAGTTGTTTCAAACAGAGATTGCTCTGGCGACGCGGCGCCGACCGGAGAACCTCACCGCATATGATTTCTATCTCCGAGCCCTGCAACAGTATTACCTGACGACCCGCGAAGGGGTTGCCGAGGCGATCAGGCTGGCTCATCGCGCTTTGGAGCTGGATCCTCAGTTCGGCTTGGTCGCGGCTTTGGCAGGCGTCGGCCACACGCGAAACGTCCTTTTGGGCTATGCTGCCGATCCTCAATTCGACCGAAAGGAAGCAATTCGACTGCTTCGCTTGGCATTGAGCCTCGACGATAGTGATGCAGACACGGTAGCATGGGCTTCCTTTATCTCGGCATACATGGTCGGCGATTATGAAAGTGGTGTCGAATTGGCTGATCGGGCGGTCTCGCTCAATCCAAACTCACATCGAGCATGGGGCGGCAGAGGCTGGGTCTATATAGCTGCGGGGCTGCCGGAGGAAGCAGTCAGGAGCTTTGAACGTGCCATTCGCATGAGCCCGGTAAATCCGCAGCTATATTTGCCGTTTGGTGGGATGGGATTGGCCTTTATTGAGCTCGGTCGGTTTGACGAGGCCATCGTCGCAGGGAAGAAAGCCCTGCGACAGAACCCCTCCTTTTCGATAGCTCATCGCTGTCTCGCGTCCGCTTACGCCCATGTCGGACTCGATGCTGAGGCCCGTGAGGCGGCGGCGCATCTGCTTGAGTTCGATCCCGCCTTTACAATATCCGCGTGGATCGCTCGGGGCGGGCAATCAAACGCCAAGCTGATGACGGAGGGCCTTCGGAAAGCGGGGTTGTCCGAATGAGCCCACGCTGGCCTACACCGACGGGTGATCGGATGATGCGGTCACTTCCGGAATTGGCCCATATGCGACCTGCCATGCGGATCCGCCCGAGGACTGCTTTTAACCCGTAGGGGCTCAAGTCGCTTATGGGTATGCGACGCGTCCAACCGAACGTCGGGCTGAGTGTTTAGCCGTTCGCAATGCGTCCGCGCGCGACGAGCACGTTATTGATGCATTGCAATACCGTTTCGAGCTTTTGATTCCGCAGATGTATCTGATTTCTGACAATACCTCTGTCGGGTTTCGACTTCGACTCGCGCTTCTCCAGGATGGCTACTTCGAGAGTGAGTTCGTCTCCCGGGCGCACGGGGACGGGCAGCCTGAGGTCATCCCAACCGAGCCCAGCAATGATACGAAGTGAGTACGGCTGCGTCTTGCTCAACAAGGAAATAAGTATCGCGAAGGTGTGGGCGCCCGAGGCCGTCAAACCCGCGAAGACGGATCGTGCGGCAGCTTCCTCGTCTGTGTGGAAGGGCTGAGGATCATACTTTCTGGCAAACTCAACGATCTCCTCGCTGGAGACGAGGTAGGGGCCAGCCGTACGCAGCTGGCCGATCTCGGCCTCGTCGAAGTACAGACTGGCCATAAATTGCTCCCAACGTTATCCGGGCTGGCTGTGATGTATGTATCCGCTCTAAAGTGCGATGTCATCGAGTTAGCTTCTGACCCAATGTATGGTCCGGCCGCGCGTTGCAAGAGGTTTCGTCAACCTGGCAGATGCGGTCTTGCATCAACTGTATCCGGCCTCTGATTGGAGCGTGTTGTGCTCCGGGCCATCATGGATATCAGCGCGCATTCGAGCTAATTAGCGGACAGGCCTCGAACGGGCCATTCGGGTCACCAGTGTTCGCATGCGCCGGGAAGACCGATCCTCCATCGTTGTCTCATTCCTCTCGCAGACCTCGGCGGGTATCGATGCCGATGACGGCGGGCGAAGCGTCGAGTTTCTGAGACATGGCGTGCTCCTTGTCTTGGGCGCCCCTTGCCAGCTTCTCGTACTGGCAGGGCCGCAGCACGGCCGGACCATTCCATTAGCGGTCCTTGGACGGAGCATACGCTGACCTCTATGGAGAGCGCACCTACGATCGATAAAATCCACTCTCTAAGAGAGACGTGCCTTTGAGACAAAAAAACAATCCTACACATCGTCGCGGGCGTTTTGATGGCGCGGCAAAATGACGCCGAACGAACGTAGATTACGGTCGCCGGGCAGTGAGATCGCCCGCGGCTATGTCGAAGATGTTGGCTAACTGTGAAGTAGTTTACATCCCTGCATTCTTGGCCCACGCTAACGTGGCAGAGGCTTCTTACTTTAAAGGAGGCATCCAATGCTCGCCGCAATCAAATGGAACTCCCGATATAGCGCTCGCGAATGGGTGATGATGGCTGGGGTGCTCGTCGTCCAACTCCGCGCACTGAATGCAAAACGACAGAAGGGTGAAAGCAAGCCAAAGCGGCCACTCTGGAAACACTTCGACGACACTCATCATTGGGACTCAACCGCGGAGGAATGGGTCCCCGACAAGATCAGTGATAGTGCAACGTATTATGCGTCCCGCAGGCCGAGTTCCGAGACTCCCTCTCACTAACGGGGTATCGAGCGAGCGGTGCGGTCGCGCACAAGTAGCTGGATCGGGATGTGCGTGCTGCCGCCGGCCGCTTGATAGCGATCCAGCAATTGCTTGGGCCGTTTGCCGGCCGCTTTGGGAAACAATCTGGATGGCCGATTCTGGCACCTTTACGTGGTCAGGGGTTGATGTCCGTTGGCAGGCGCCAAAGGGGACGTGCTGGTATGCCGTCGGGATCGACGCGATTGACCCCGACCGGACATCGCGCGGCTGGCAGGCCTACTCGAGATTCTGTGGCAGAGGTCATAGCCGGCCGGTTCCAATGTGTTAGTTTGAAGCGAGTGATAGGTTGTCTCTAGGCTTTGCGGAGGCATCAGACATGAAGCGGCGCCAGTTCATAACGGCACTCGGCGGCGCTGCGGTGTGGCCGCTGGCGGGTCAAGCGCAGCAATCTAAAATGATTTACCGAATTGGATATCTGACGGCTAATTTGAGCAGTTATCCTTGGGTAAACGGCTTCGTTCGCGAATTAAGTGATCGCGGCTATTCGGAGGGCAACAATCTCACCATCGAATGGCGGGAGGCAAAAGGACATCCGGAACTTCTGCCCGATATGGCTGCCGATCTCGTCCGACAGAATGTGGACGTGATCGTGGCTGTGGGAAATTACCCCGGACTTTTGGTGCAGAAGATTACTGCGACAATTCCCATTGTCGTGCTCTCGAGCCGCGGCGGCGTTGAAACCAAATTATACTCGTCTCTTTCACATCCTGGCGGGAACCTTACGGGTATCGACAATCTCTCGCCTGATCGCGATGTCAAACGTGTCGAGTTCTTGAAAGAAATTGTTCCAAAACTCTCGCGGCTGGCAGTTCTTTACAATCCGCTTCCCTCGTACGCCAGCAATCATCTCAACAGTATTTCTTCGGCATTTGAAAAATTGGGAATTGAAGCGCAGCCGTTTGAAGTTCGTTCACCGTCGGAATTTGAGGTCGCGTTTGCTTCAATCCTCCGCAAAAGGCAGGATACGATGATTGATGCGATGACTACTGTCACCGATCCGAGGTTCGTCTTTGATCGCAAGAGGATTGTCGACTTCGGAATAGAAAACAAAATTCCGAACGCCCACGAATATCGAGAATGGGTGCAAATCGGCGGACTGCTTGCCTATGGTCCGACGATTGATGGAATATGGCGCCGGGGCGCATATTTCGTCGAGAAGATCCTCAACGGGGCAAAGCCAAGTGATTTGCCCGTCGAAGGGCCGAGCGAATTCCAGCTTGCGATCAACCTCAAAGCTGCCAAAGATATGGGCCTATCTGTTCCTCAGCATTTGATCGCGAGGGCTGACGAGTTGATTAAAGCGGACGTACGCTAAGCGCTCAGCTAAGGACCACCCATTGCAGACCACCGGGTTGAAGACCGGTAGCATCCCGATGTTCTCGAAGGTCAAGGCGCTCGGCCCTGCGACGCTGCTCGGCCGCGCAAACGATTGAATAACGAGACGTCAGCTTCCGGAAAGTGTGCCGACCAAGGTCACGCCGGCAAGGGCAGCCTTTGACCCCAGGGCGGACCTGCGACCATATGCCCGCAACGAGTGCGACAACTATCGAGAACTGATACCCTCGCGTCCGGCGTCCTCAACATCTGAGAGGATCGAATGAAGCGGCGGAAGTTCATAGCGGCTACTGCTGTCTTGATCGTTTCGCCCCAGCGTTTGTGGGCGCAGAGAAAGCCTCGGCGCATCGGCTTTCTTGCTATAGGGGATGGGAGCGGGCAGGCCCTTAACCAAGCCGAGCGTGTATTCCTTGATGGGCTGCGACACCACGGCTGGTTGGATGGAAACCTGATTATCGAATTCCGCTTTTCTCATCCTCCCGATCAATTGCCATCTTCAGTCGCCGACCTGCTGGCTCTCAATCCCGATGTACTAGTCGCTGCAGGACCACCAGCGGCCCTAGCCCTGAAATCGGCAACTGCCACCATTCCGATTGTATTCGTGGCTGTGGCTGATCCCGTCCGCCTCGGCCTCGTGCAAAGTCTATCGCGACCGGGTGGCAATATAACGGGTATTACCACCAACGTCCCTGAAGATTTCTTCGGAAAACGTGTCGAAGTCCTTAGCGAACTCGTTCCCGGCGCCTCGAAAATCGCGGTCCTAATCAATCCAAAGAATCCAATGCTCTACTTGGTGGAAGAGACACGCAACATGGCGCGGAGGCTCGGCATAGAGTTGCTGACAGTTGAAGCGGCCACCGCCGAGGAACTTGATACCGCCTTTGCTTCTGCTTCTGCCCAAAATGCCGATGCGATAATTGATTTCGGTGATCCGCTCACCTATGTCGAGGCTCCGCGAATAATCGCACTCGCGGCGAAACATCGTCTGCCCGCAAACTACTTGTTTCCAGTCTACGCCAATGGCGGATTATCCATCTACGGCGCGGATACAGCCGATCTATTCCGCCGTGCAGGCGGTTTCGTCGATAGGATACTCAAAGGCACCAAGCCTGCCGACCTACCGGTAGAGCGACCGACGAAATTCGAGCTAGTAATCAACCTGAAGGCCGCCAAGGCGCTCGGCCTCATCGTGCCACCTTCACTACTCGTCCGCGCTGATCAGGTGATCGAGTAGAGGCGCCCTTTGCTGCGGTGCACGAGTCTCTTGTTGGCCCATCGCTGCCGTCCGAGAGGTGGCTCGTCATGTCGGCTCTCAAGGACGGACCGGAAGTTTGCAGCCGAGCGCCCCACCGACGCTTTTGCCCGCAGCGGACCTGCCCATGTCCAGCAGAATACGAGAACTATACAACCCGGATGTCGCAGTGTGATCGTACGCAAGCGGAGATCGCGAAATCCAATCACTCGTTTTCGTTCTTCGGCTGCGCTCAGGTCGCTTTGAGCAGGCAAAGTGGTTCCCTTTCAGATAAGCTTGTGCAGCCGGTTATCGGCACGTCGGAGGAAATCATGAAAACTCATTCCTTGATTGCATTGTCAATACTCGGCGGTATCACAATCGGTGGCTTCGCCGTTCAAGGATTGTCCGCGCAAACCAAGCTAAAAGCCTACAGTATCGGTGAGATCGAACCAATCGCTGGCGGGACTGTCTCGCCAGCGTATATCGAGGCAGCCAGAGAGGCGCTGGCGGATGCCGGCGGTCGCTCTATGGGAACGTTGAAGGGCAGAGTTTTTCATGCCGAGGGCGGACCTGCTCCCATCAGTGTGGCAATGACAGAGTGGGATAGCGCAGATTCTGCCGTAGCCTTTTTTCAATCCAAGGCATGGAAGGACCTTGCACCTGAAGGCGAGAAGACCGCAAAAACGGTACGGCGGTACATAGTCGAAGTTGAGAAATAGCCGTCAGCGTAGACAACGCGTAGGCCGCCACAATGGTCGGCCTGCTCCGTTTCGATGTCGGATGTTGGCCTTAAGCCGAAGAGCGGCTCAGTCAGGGCGGTGTCTGCTCTCGCTGGACGCCGAGGTGCACTTGCGTCGCCAGCCGCTTTTGACTCTAAGCGGTCGTCGCGATGACCAGGAGCCGTTCTTAGAGCGCTGACAGCGCGCACAGGCGCCGCTAAAGCAGATCTGCTGCTTCGCTGCACGGCTCGAGGGACGCTGAACGTACCAGGGTCCACGAGGTGGGCACCTAGATGATGCGCTGATGCTGTACGAGGAAAAATCTAGAAAAGTCGCCGCGGGCGTCGCGACGACTTCCTTCCAGTCACAGCAAGCTACAGCGACTTGGCCCTTTCATGGGCTGATTGGACTGCACCCATACCGGTCTGCCTGATCCGATCCATGGCCTCCGCGCCGGTATCAGAGACCTCTGCTACTAGCGTGTCGGAGTTTTCGCGCAACGCCTGCGACACTGCACCAACACGGCTGTTCAGGTCGGCCTTCACGGCATCGCTGGTCTCTCCGACATACTCATTCTCGATGTCGGTTGTTCGAAATGCCCCTGCGACTGCGGCGCCGATGGCCAAGCCGACGACGCCAAGCACCAGCGGTTGCTTTTCGAGCATATCAGACAACGACGACTTTGCTTTTGAGACGGCTTCGCCGCCCGAAACCTGGTCGCCCACTTTGGCGAAGCCGTCCCGCACCATCTCTACGCCGCCCTCGAACTGGGCCCTCATCTTGTCGGCGGTCTCTGACAGAACGCTGGATGCGGCGCCCTTGGCTGACTGCGACGTATCGTCGCCATCGAGTGACCCTACGTGATCCATTTCGGGCGCCGTGGGAGGCGCCGCAGTGCGCTGGAGCACCGATGCCGTAGTCCGCATCGTGCTCACTCCGCTATCGACCACACCGGACGCGGCAGCCGCCGTGGACCGAGCTGCGCCCTTGATCCTGTCGTCACCAGCCATAAGCCACAGCGCGCCGCCTCCAATAAGGACGGCGGCAAGGGGATTTTCCTTGGCCGCTGCGAGCAGATTATCGAAAAAGCCAGTTTGCGTGCTGCTCATCGGACCATTCCCTTCACAGTGTCCTTGTCCTTTTCCAGCTGCCGAATGGTCTCCCGCGGGGCAAGATTACGGGCATCCATCCGGTTGATGCCGACGGCAATCAGCACGCCCGCAATGGCGCCAGCGACAATTGCGGATGTCAGGTAGGAAAGCGGTTGAGACCATCCCGCGGAGATCAACGCCGCGGACAACGCGAACAGCGCCATCACAAGGGCGGGGATCACCAGAAGGGCGCCACCGGCAAGGAGGGCTGCTGCTCCCGTTATTTTCTGCACTCTGTCGCTGAGTTCAGCCTTGGCCAAGTCGATCTCGTTCTGGAACAGCTTGGCGAACTGACCCATCGCGCCGGCTACCAGCGTGGAGATGGTCCGGAGATCGTTCTGGCTTGTCTTGATATCATGCTGAATGGTCATGACACGCTGCCGCCTTTGAAGGACGTCGTTCGCTGCGGATTGTTGCCGGACGCCGATGAGCCCTGCATTGATGCGTGACCGGTTTTGGCGGAAGAGGTGGTTCCGCGCCATTCGTCGCCCTGCGTCGAGGACGTTCCACTGTTCGTTCCAGGTCGCGATGAAGGCGAGTCACCGCCGGAGGCCTTCAAGAAGCGTACGGCGGCGAAACCGGCGAGCACCGAGAGGCCAAGGAAAGCGGCCGGCTGGCGCTTCGCGAAATCAGTCGCGCCGTCGAGCAGATCGCGGAAGCTGCCGTTCCGGATCTTCTCGGCGGCATCTTCAGCATAGTCCGCGGCGGAGTTGATGCCGCGGGCGGCGAAAGGCACGTCGCTCTCGAAGGCACGAGCCGCTTCCCGAACATTCCCCGCAAGTCGCTCAATGAACTCGGCTCCAGAGCGCTGCTGCTCGCGTGCCTGCCCACGAATCTCGTCCATAGTCCCCGAAGCGAGGTCCTTGGCCGCATCCCCCGCTTCCTTGAACTTGTCCTGTGCGACTTCAGCCGTTGCCTGAAAAGCGTCGCCGGCCCGCTGCTTCGCAGTCGCTGCAGCGTCCGCCACTTGGTCCTTCAGGTTCTTGGGAGCATCCGCGTCCCGATCTTGATTTGATGTCGTGCCTCTGTTCAGGTCTAGATCGCTCATGATGCGTTCCTTCAAGTATTGGAATTGCGAGAGGGATTGAAAGCGGCTCCGACGACTTCGTCGGCGGCTGTCTTGAGCGAGTCAGCGAGGTTGTGAGTCATGCGGCTGGCATGCTCACCGAGACCGGCCTCAGCGACGCTGTTCGTTGCCGCGTCGGCTGCCGACATTGCGGCATCTTTCGCTGCTTCAAATCCGGACTGAGCGGCCTCGGCGGCGACCCGCTGCACGTCGTCGCTCGCCTGGCCCATTGCCTTGGCTTCAACCTTGGTTTCCGGAAGAGCGGCTGCAATAATGGCTCCGATCGCAACGCCAAGGCCAGCGATCAGCGCGGCATTATCGCTGATAATCGCGCGAGCTTGTTCGGGCACCCTTCCGGCCGCGTCCTTCGCTGCCGAGGCACTGTCCTTCGCCGCATCCACCCCGCTCTTGAGCTTCTCGCCAATCGTCTCGGCGCCTTGGCTGGCCCGTGCGCGTAAATCCGCCGCGAGACCGGCAGTCGAATCTTGCGCGGTGTCGGCCATGCTGGCGGCCTGATTCCGGGCGGAAGATAGTTGATCCGTGAGATCGCCTTGCATAGCGCGCGCTCGGCCCGCCATGTCCTCGAAAACCTCGCCCGCCTTGTCCATCGCGGGGCCGGAAACCTCGGCGGCGCGGTCTCGCACGGCTTTCGAAGTGAGCGCCAAGCCGGCACCGATCATCAAAAGCGGCAAGGGGACACCGCGTGCCAAGCGCAGGAGTGGAACCGCCACGGCCGTCCCGGCGGCCACTGTCCGCATCGGGTTGTCCATGACTTGCTGTTTCAGTCCGTCGACCCAGCTCTTTGTCGTGTGGCTGACGTACTCGGATACTTCCGACTTGATGTGCTGCGGCGACACCTTGTGGCGGATGTCCTCGGCCGTGTCCGAGACCTGCTCTTTCAGCCGATCGACCGTAGCGGCCAACTCAGCGCGACTTCGCTCGGACTCCCGCCTTAATTCTTCCACGGACCGCGTCATCGCATTACCTCTTTCGCTTTTTCGGTTTCTTTCAATCGAACTCACGGTTTTTTGAATTGTTCCTAGTGACCCGCTCCGCGGCGGTGCATTCCATTGACAGAGCACACTTGGCACGGGCGAGAGCGTGATCTGATCGTCGCCAAACGCGAGACTGCAATACAACTCAGCAGGTGTTAGCGGCAGCTCAGACGGGAGTAGATATCAGCCGATCGGCGCAGTCGGCTGCATGCTCTGTTCTGCTGTGCGGCCCGGGCATCGACCGTCACGGGGAGAGATCCGGGTCCGCACCCCCTAATCGTCATATGCAGCTCAATGTGGTGCCGACGAATTACGCGGCGCCTCGGTCGTGGCAAGCGATAGGACCCAACTGGGCCGAGCGCCAAACGAACCAGCTGAACGACAGCCGATCTCCGGTCAGCGAGAGTGGCGCATGAGCGCTGGACGATCGCCAGCAGGCATCACTAGTCAGTCGCACTCGCCGGATCGGCGGCAGCAATCTGCAGTCCCGCCCCGTTGAGAGCCTCCGCAATTTGCTTCGCGAGCAGCTTGGCTTCTTCAATTCCAATTTTTGCGTCTGGATGATTTGCAAAAAACGCGCAAATCGTCGTGGAGATGATTATATTCACCTGGTGGGAATCAATCATTTTACGTCACTCGAAAATGCGAACTGTTTTATCGGATCGGCGGCCGCATCTCCCGGAAGAGCGAAGCGGTCATCGCAAGCCGAAAAACGAGAGAATGACCGCAACTACAACTATCAGTCCTATGATGTAAATCAGGCCGTTCATCACAAGTATCCATCTGGCTCGGTGAACGAATGTTATTCGAAGGTCGCAGGCCCACTTTTCTCATTGCGCGGCTGAACCGCCGTTAGCTTTTCGAGATCAACTTCCTTTTCGATGGCCGCTAAGGAATTGCCGATCTTGTCGACGATTTTGACCAAATCGGCATGGGTGATGCGAAGCCGCTTTCGCACTGACTTTACCTGCTGTGCGTTGGCGAGATCGAGCGTCGTGCGAATGGGCCGTGGTGGTCTTGAGCACAGCATGAGCAGGTCTCCTGACTAACTAAGATCAGCGAGGTCCCTTTGTTCCGTTGCCATGATGCAGGCGTAGGAGAGACCCGGAATAAGTTCAGGAAGCCGGCTAATTCGCACTGCCGCGCAAGGTGTAACGAAATAGAAGGCCGGTCCGCTGCTTGTGACTTGTCTGTTCGAAGGCCGTATGTCGGCGGCGAGATCTCAGGGGACGGGCACGCCCCATTGCCCGCTATCGATCTCGCGAGTGAGAGATCGCGCCGCAGGGTCCGGCCTCTGGCATCGGTGCAGGACCTGGTCGCTAGGGGGCCGGAGGCAAGAATGCCTGTTGTCGTCTTCGGGTGACGCGCTGCTATCGCTCCGGTCAGGAAAGTTTCCAGCGTGGCTGTGCAACCAAGCAATCATGTTGAACATCGTCAGCTCTCATTGCAACTTTTCCCGCCTTCATTGTTGACGAACCGGAGCGAACCCGCGGCTTATGTCCGCCGCTGGCTCACCCATGGTCTTGTTATTATCCGGAGAGCGCTTGCAGGAACTGGATTTGCTTGGCCCGCCTAGTGGCCGGAGCCGTTGCTCTAACGCCTGCACCGTCGGGGTCGGCAATGCCAGCTGCCGAGCCGGACGCACTGGGCGGGTCGCACACTGCCCCTCTCGAGGTTAAGGGCGGCCACGGACATCGCGGTGGCCACGGGTGAGGTCATCGCGGCGGGGCGTGGTCATCACTACGGTTGGGGCAGAGGCCGAGGCCATCACTACGGTTGGCGGCACCATCGCCGCTGGTAAGCGTTACGAATTTCCGCCCGGACTTGGTGTCCGTTGAAGTGCGGGGTGCATAGTTTTGATTTTGTTAACATGAGGCGCGACCTTGCCGCATGGATAGCATCGAGGATTCGCCCAAGCTGAAGCCCGTTTGGACGCAGCACGAATTGGCCCGACTAAGCTCGCCAAAGGACGGGCCACCGCAGCCAAGGCGGCCAAGGTACTGGGGCGCCGCGTCGGCTTGGTTACGTCGGCAAGCTCGCGAAAAGGGATACTGCTTTACAAGACCTACGGGCAGAGGATTTTCTCCAGATGGAAAATCATCAGGACGTCTTAGCGATACAACGGAAGCTGGCGCACTGTCGCCAGCTCATAAAAGAGTTTCCGGACGGGCTAACTGCGAAGCATCTCCGGGAGCTTGAGGACGAACTGAAAGCTGAGCTAGCAGCCGAGCTACGCACCATTACGCGGCAGTAATCCGCTCCCTGCAGACCGCGCCGCAGGAACTCAATGCGCATTCTTGCGTTGGTGCGACACGCCCAAAGAAATCGCAATAGCGTTTTGGTCATTGGCTGCCGCCTGCCTGTTGGCGTTTAGCTTCGCGGCTCTCCTCTCTTCCCACTAACAGCAGTAGTCAAAAAGCTTGCGGCCATTGTCGCAAGCAAAGTCGGCTTATTGCCCCAATGCGAAGTCTAGGCAGCGTACCGGGTGGTCGGCTCATAGGCGGTACCGCAACCTAGGCGATGGGCCGCACTCATCAACGGAAAGACTCGCCGCGAGGTCAGCTCCCCATTAGTGGACATGCAAATGGACAGGGCGACTTCGCCTTCGGGTCATGAGCGCCCTTCGGAGTGTCGGCCGGCTGCTTCCGGTCTGGGCTGAGCGAGACCGGCAAGTGCGGGCGGCAAAGGAAGGTCCGACCTATAGCTCGGGTAACACGATAAGGGGCACTCCGGGCGACTGAAGGATGTGCTGGATAACCTTCGGCGGTTTCCGGCGCCGCGGGTGATGGTGATGGCACTCATCATCGCTGGCCTGATCGTCAAAGAGGTGAAGCTCTATCGCCAGCGGCACACTGCGGAATGTGCAGTTGGCATGCTGGAATGAAGCTCACCGCCCATACCTTCCCGGCCGGTTCGCCCAATCAGTTTCTTCAAACTCGTTTGCCAGCTTCTCCGGGCCGTGCTTCGCCTTCAACGCGTCCCATGCGACGCTGAAGCGTGCCTTCGCCTCATCCAGCGTCGCTGCGTCGCCGAACGGCGGGCGGGGAATGGTGACGGTGACGTTCCAAAGCCAAACGGCGGGCGCGCGCTCATGGGCAAGCCGGATCCCCCCGATCAGCTGGCCGTCTCCAAACACCATGAAATCGTCAGGGCGGATTGCGCGGAGGCGGAGCATGTCAATCCTGATGCAGGTCTACGTTTGGAAACATCGTCTCCGCCGAAGCTCGCAGCATATCGAGTAGCATTCGCGCCTCTTGAAGCTGATGCTCCAGTTTGTGTTTATTGTCGCTCGGAGGGCAGTCCTGGATCAGCGCACGGGTGTGCTGCAGGCAGAGATCGAGCAGAAGGATCGCGCGGCGAGCATGATGAGCGGTCTCGACCGCGTGTTTGGAAGCGGATTTTGGAAATGGGAAAACGTTATGCACTAGAAAACACCCACTCAATTCGAAAGAGGGGTAATCTACTGAGACCCGTTTAACGCGAGTTCAATTTTCCAATCGCTTTCGTGCAGTGTTCTGAGACCGACCTTAGCAGGTCATTAATAATAAATTAGGCGCCCCAATCTAGGCTGCACGGGTTCGGCTTCGCACACCCCGGACGACCTTTCTGGCAAGCTTTGACCCCAGCGCTCTGGAGGCGTTGGGGTCTTTGCGTTTTGTGGGCCTTCGGGTTTGGCGCCCGACACGGCCGCGCTTGCCGCATCAGCAGGCGACGGTGTGTGCACAATCTCGGGGCCGATCTGACGGTAAACAATACATCTACCTCGTCAGCAAATTCTGATCGGAGTTTCCGCGACAGATTTCATCGATCTCTCAGAAATGGTGCGTAGAATTCAGCGCCATGGACAAGCGAACCGCACGCCGTCAGCGCGTATTCAAAGGCGCAATGATCGAGTTTCCGGGAGGCGCCTTCAATTGCGTCGTCCGAAATCTGTCCGACATGGGCGCCCAAGTGGACGTGCCTAGCGCATCTGGCATTCCGCACGAGTTCACACTGGTCATTCCCAGTGCAAAGTTGCAGCAACCCTGCCGCGCGGTGTGGCGCTCCGACCGACGAATCGGAGTGGCGTTTTCCTGATCTTCAGTGTGTTGTTAGCGCCGCGCGGTCTGTGCCGGGCGTGGTGGCCTGAGTGGTCGTGCCGTGAGCGCGCGGCGGCTCGCGGGAACTGCCGTTCGTTTTTTGATCCACATCAATAGTCCCGGCCATTGCGGCGCGACGTTGCAGCTATCATGACCCGGCCGACGAACCGGCAACCCAAGCCCAAGCCGCCGCCCAAACCGAAGCGCAAGGCATCGCGGATGGACGAAGCACGGGCAATTATCGCGGCCTATGCCGACGATCTGCGCGGGCTGATCAGAAAGCTGAAGCGGAAGCTGTATTGACCGGCCGAGGCGGAAGCGGGCGAAGGTGTATCGCTTCGTCCGATGATCCAGCGTCGGCCAGCCGGGTCCGCCTGTGAGCCGTACAACGACGGGTGTTCCACCAACGGAACGCTCGCGTTCGCGACCTGTTCAGCGGGGACCTGTCCGTGAACCGGGACCGACGCTGAAGCACGCGAAGGTGTACCGGATCGTGAGTTGAGGCGTATGGATGCAAAATATCTTTTGGATTCGGATCAGGACACAACGGAGGACACAGCCGCGTCATGGCATTGATTTAAGCTTATATTTTCGCCTCTGCGAAGCCCTGCGCAGGGCAGGGCCTGGCCCGAGACGGCTTGGCGCCCTCAGGCGGCGAGCCGCGGCCCTTCATGCTCCAGAGCTTTGGCAACGGGCGCGCCAACGATTCGCCGCAGCTCAATAGCGATTCCGTCCAGTACCGCACGCTTTTCTTTCATGCGTCGGGAGTGGTTGTAGACCTTGCCCGTGACGGTCGGCACCATGGTGTCGCCTTTCTTTGTCACGGCGTGGTCAAGGCATTTGGCGATGGCAGCATCGTCAAAGCCGAGATCGCCGGCCAATGTTGCCGCCGTCCGCCGCAGATCGTGCGGCGTGAACGGCTTGAGGCCGAGCAGTTCGCAAAGTCCGGCGGTCTTCGTCTTTTCCTTGTTTTTCTCATGCTTGGTGCCGCGCAGGGCGTCGGCCATTGCTTTACGGTGGATCGGCTGGCCCTTGTACATCGGGCTTTCGAACACAAACTGCTGGTCTGCGGACGCCAGTGCATCCTTGATGATTTCAACCGCCAGATCGGACAGCGGCTGCTGGATCCCCCGCCGCTTCTTCACCCGCTTGAGCGGCACGTCGAAACGCGGGTTGTCGCCGTCGAGGTCGAACAGCTCATCCCGGTGCGCACCGAGCAGTTCACGGGAGCGAAGCATGGTCACGAGCTCGAACTTGAGCGCCAGCCGGGTCCGGCGGTCCCAGGGCAGGTCCTTGCGATCCAGTCCATGCCAGAAGATCCTGATCTCATTCTCCGACAGGACTCGCGTGCGCGGATGCTCAGGATCGAGCTTCGGCAGGTTGATGCAGGGGCTGGCTGTCACATAGTCACGGCCTGCTTCAGCCGCCCAGTTGAACAAGCCCGATGCGGCCTTGCGCATGTGGCGCGCGTTGCTGACGGAGGGCTTGCCAAACTTGCCGGCAACGATGTCGTTCGAGAGTGTCGCGATGTCGTGCTTCGTGACGTCTCTCGCGAGTGTTTTGCCAAGCCTCGCACCGAGAAACCGGCGCAGGTGGCTCGCCGTATTTTCCCAAGCCTCCAGGCGGGGCCGCATCTCGCCATCCGGCTTCTTGACGAGTGTCTTCATCCACTCGATCCGCTCTTCAATGATCTCGGCGACAGTCTTTCCGCGCTTTGCCGCTTTGGCCTTCTGGTCCCGGAAACTCTCCGCGAGGGCGTCGGTACCCATTCCCTTGAGGCCGTAGACCTTGCCGCGGGCGTCCTCGACGGTGAAGGTCTCGGGATTGTAGACGCCAAGCCAGCCGGTGCGCTGCTTCCCAGTCTGCCTGTCGGTGAACTTGAAGGAGAAGGTCGCCGCGCCCGCCGTGGTGATGCTGACGTAGAGGCCGGGGCATTTGCGGTCGTAGAACTTGGTCCGCTTGGCAACCCGCTTCTCGCACAGGCGGTCGGTCAGGATGACGCTGCTATTGCGGCCGCGCTTGCCGAGAGGGGAGGGGACGATGCTACTATCCATGTGGTTTCGGCTCCTAAGGCTTGGGACCAAAGGGCTCGGCTTTGAGACTTTCAGTTTGTCGTGCGGACGCTGAAAGGCTTAGGGCCGGGCCCTTGATTTGGTGAAGCCCGCTGAAACAGCCTGCATCAGGGTAGTCGAAAAGCACTTAAATCAAAGTCTTTTGTTAGTTTCGGCGTGTTTCACCGAATGCCAAAATATAGACGTGTGGTCCTGGCCGTCGTTGCTACGGTCAAGCCCTGGCGAATGCGGCATCTGCGTCAACCGGCGCGATGTCGGTGAATTTCGCTAGGACGAGGGAGGCCAAAAGGAACTCGGCTCCCGGGAGAGCACGGCATAAGCCGTCCAACCATCGCGCAGGGAAGGCC
>NZ_JBVVPB010000056.1:0-24281 GCF_055807435.1 Bradyrhizobium sp. Ken51
CTTCACCAGCTGATTGTCCACGGTGTCCAGGCTCTCGCTGGTTTCCGTCAAAAACTCCCGCAACAGATCATCCATGAAAACAGGCCTTCATACAGGGAGGGCGCGCACACAAGACGTGATGCGCCAATTCGGAATGGGGCCAGCTTCACCGCAAAGCGTTTAATAATGGTTGAGTATGTGGAAAAGAACGGAATCAACAAAGAGATAAGGCGCTCCGGACAAGCCGAAGCGCCTCGTAAAGACTTGATTAACGTTTGAGAGCGGCGGCAGGTCTATGAAGCGATAATGGTGATGGCCTCGCCTTCGTGCGCGAGCCTCACGGTCAGCCCGCAGGCCTCTGCCAACAGCCGCGTATAATAAGGCTGGATCGCATGTGCATCCGCAGCCGGGCCGCGCTCGCCGCTCAGGAGCTCGGCGATGTTCTGCGGCAGGCGCGCATTATGTCCGGTCGCGGTGATGCGGAAACTCATCGTCTCGCCCTCGCCGATAGGATCGATCGTCAGCGTGCCGCCGCGCGGGATCGTGTGCTGCGAAACGACCAGCATGTTGAGCAATAGCTTGACGCGATTCTTCGGCAGCAGGATCCGCGGCAGATTCCAGGTGATCGAGCACTTGCCGTCCTCGATGTGGCCGCGCGCCATGGTCTGGGCGTCGCCGAGATCGATCTGCGCGCCGGACGAGCCGGCCGCACCAAAGGCGAGGCGGCAGAACTGGAGGCGGGCGGAGGCGGTCTTCGCGCTCTTGCGAATCAGGTCGAGTGCGAACTCGCGGTCGTCGGGCTTGGGATCGTCGTCGAGCACTTCGAGCCCATTGACGATGGCGCCGACAGGGCTGATGAGATCGTGGCAGACCCGCGAGCACAGCAGCGCAGCGAGTTCGAGCGCATCTGGAGCGGTGGCGGTAGCGGGTGACGAAGCGTCAGACATAAAGGGTTCCTGGAATTGCACGGCGCGGACGCGGCGAATCAAGCATGCTTGACGAATGCTGCTGGTTCTAACATTCGCAAGCCCGTGGCAGCTAGCTTGCGATCGGTTCGAAGCGGCCCTAATGCCGCGGCGAATCACTGAGTAGGGATGGAATTGCCGATGAATGAGGCATGCAGGTGAAGCGGATCATCGACGGCGCGGCCGCCTCCCACCTGATGGAGCCGCTCACCGCGCTGGTGGTGAAGGCGGGCGAAGCCATCCTCGCGGTCAACCGCACGGCGATGCGGGTCGACGGCAAGCAGGACGGCTCACCGGTGACCGAGGCCGACCTTGCCGCCGACCGCATCATTGCGGACGGCCTGGCGCAGCTTGCGGGCCACATCCCGACGCTCTCGGAAGAGCGGACCCAGCTCGCCTCGCCGCCATTCCGCGACAGCTTCTTCCTGATCGACCCGCTCGACGGCACCAAGGAGTTCGTCGCCGGGCGCGACGAGTTCACCGTCAACCTTGCACTCGTGACATCGGGCGTGCCGCTGCTGGGCATTGTCAGCGCGCCCGCACTCGGGCTGCTCTGGCGCGGCATCGTCGGCCGCGGCGCCGAGCGGGTCAGGTTCGACGGCGCGACCATCGGCGCTGCCGAGCCGATCCATACCCGCAAGCTGCCGCCCCTAGGCGAACCCTGGATCGCCGCGGTGAGCCGCTCGCATGGAGATCCCAGAACCGAGGCGTTCATCGATCACCGCGCCAACGCCGTCAGGAAGACGGTCGGCTCGGCCGTGAAATTCGGCCGGATCGCGGAAGGCAGTGCCGACATCTATCCCCGCTTCGGGCCCACCTGTGAATGGGACGTCGGGGCCGGCTACGCGGTCGTGACCGCCGCCGGCGGCAGCGTGACCGACGGCAAGGGCGGCGCACTCCGCTTCGGCGAGCGGCACGACGTCGGCTTCATCATCCCGGAGTTCATCGCTTGGGGTGACCCGCAGGCGGCAAGACTCTGAAATCGTAAAGACGCTACTGGCTGAGCTTGTCCTGGAGGGCCGGCCAGCGCTTGCCCACCTCATAGAGGAAGCGCTCGGGATTGGCGGCGAAGGCGTCGCGATTGGCTTCCCGGCTGAACAGATAGAGCCGCTGCGACGCGATCGTGAAGAAACGGGGGTTGGCCGCGATGGTGACGCCGCGGGCGATATCGACCGGATCGTAGCCGCCGAACTGCGGGCCGTAGACTTCGGGATGGGCCAGGAAAGAGGCCCGGTTGCCCTCGTTCCGAAAGCGCCAGACTGCGGCCCACAGGTTCGCCTCGAACTCGGCCGTCCCCTGCACGGCCGCGCCATCGACGAAATAGGCCACGGGGTCGAAGCCCTCGATCGCCACGCCGCTGAAGCGGTTGACGACGATCCGCTCAGTGGTGGCCGCTTGCGCCGGCAACCCCATGCAGAGGATCCAAATGCCCGACAGCATGCAGACCAGAAGGCCGATCAAGGCAATTCCGGGGCGCAAAGGGCTGGCTTCCTGCCGTTGTGCCGTCATAGTTGCTGCGGATAACATCCGAGTCGAGGGGACATCCGGCGCAACCTAGAGCCGCGCCTGTTGGCGCCAGGTTAAGGAAGCGACCGGATTCGATACCAGGGGTTCTTTTATGACTTTCGCATCACGCCTTGCCGCAGTCGCGCTTGCCGCGATGGTCGGGTGGATCATTCCGGCTTCCGCCCAGCAGCCGCCGCCGCCCGATTTGCCGCCGCCGCAGCGGACCCCGACGCCCAGCACCTATGGGCCGGACGAACTCGTGAACGCCGGCCACCGCTTCTTCGGCAACGTCTCGCGCGGTCTCGCCTCGATCATCGAGAAGGCGGTCAGCCAATGGGGCCTGCCCAACGGCTATATCCTCGGTGAGGAAGGGTCCGGCGCTTTCGTCGCCGGCCTGCGCTACGGCGAAGGCACGCTCTACACCAAGAACGCCGGTGACCTCAGAGTCTACTGGCAGGGTCCGTCGCTCGGCTTCGACTGGGGTGGCGACGGCGCGCGTACCATGACGCTGGTCTATAATCTGCCCGCCACCAACGCTATCTACCAGCGCTTCGCCGGCCTCGACGGCTCGGCCTACATCATCGGCGGCTTCGGCATGACGGCGCTCACCGCCAACAACATCGTGCTGGTGCCGATCCGCTCGGGCCTCGGCCTGCGGCTGGGAGCCAATATCGGCTATTTGAAATTCACCCCGCGCGCGACCTGGAACCCGTTCTAGCGTCCCGCTTCCCCCTCCGGCGACGGATCAAGGTTAACGACATGTCGGGGCTGGCTTTTTGCCGGCCCCGCATGCAATGTCCTTGGTAAATTTTTCCTTAGCTTTGGGAGTTCTGGCCCATGGTCGAACCGATCATGTACCTGGCGATCGGTTTCCTGCTCTCGATGCTGTGCGGTCTTGCGATCGTGCCGCTGGTGCATAACCGCGCCGTGCGCCTGACCACGCGCCTGCTCGAAGCCGCCACGCCGTTGTCGATGGCCGAGATCCAGGCCGACAAGGACCAGCTCCGCGCCGAGTTCGCCATGTCGGCGCGACGGCTCGAGATGAGCGTCGACCAGCTCAAGAACAAGACCACGAGCCAGCTCGCCGAGCTCGGCAAGAAGAGCGACGCCATCAACCGCATGAAGATCGAGCTCGGCGAGAAGAACGCCACGATCTTCGCGCTCGAAGCGCGCGAGAAGGCGGTGAAGGAGCAGCTCCGCGCCACCGAAGAGGAATTCAACACCAAGACCGCAGCCCTGCGCGCGGCCGAGCTCGCGCTGACCGACAAGCAGGGCGAACTCGCAAAGATCAATTCCGAACTGTCCGACCGCTCGATGATGGCGGAGAGCCGCCAGGTCGAGCTGGTTGTGGTACGTGCGCAGATCGAGGAGCTGAAGAACCGCGTCGGCGACGCCGAAAAGGAATTTGCCGCGACGCAGGCGCGGCTGGCGCAGGAGCGTACCGAATCCGAGACCGCCTCCCGTGAGCTCGGCGACGCCCGCGGCCGCGTCGAGAATCTGAGCCAGCGCGTCACCGACCTAGATCGCCAGCTCATGTTGCAGGTGAAAGAGGCCGAGATGCTGTCGGGTCGCGTCGGCGATCTCGAGGGACGCCTTGCCACGCAGGGCAAGCTGCTCGCCGAGCGCGACTATGAGAACAACCAGCTCCGCCAGGCCAACGAGGGCAACGAGCGCACCATCAAGGAGCTGCGCGTCGAGATCGCGGCCTTGAGCGGCGGCAAATCGTCGGCCGCGATGGACTCGATCCGCGCGGAAAAGGCCGCGCTGGAGGAGCAGCTCCGTACCGCCCGCGACGAGCGCGCCAAGCTGCAGCGCGACATCAACGCGATCCAGCAACAGGCCGAGAGCTCCTGGGCGACCGAGCGGATGGAGAACGCGCTGCTGCGCGAACGCATCAACGACATCGCCGCCGAGGTGGCCAAGCTCGCGATGCAGCTCGAAGGCCCGAACTCGCCGATCGAAGCCCTGCTCGCGGCCGAGGCCGGCCAGCCGCCGAGGCCGGCGCCGCGCCCGGCCAACGACGCCCCGACCAACGGCGCGGCCGCAGGCACCCTGCCCGAAGGTGGCGGAACACTGGCCGAACGCATCCGCGCGCTCCAGGCCCACGCCTCCCGCGCCCGCCAGCAGGGCGCGTAGGCGGCCCCAAAACGGTCTCGCCGCCGCATTGCGGGTCCGGGGGAAGGTTTTCCGGCCCGGGCAGCGCCTCGAAACTTGACACCTTCGGCCCGCACTTCTAAATCGCGGGCTCCAAAGCGCCGGCGGCCGAAACTCGGGTCGCCTGCATGATGGTTTCGGGTGCATAGCTCAGCGGGAGAGCGTTCCCTTCACACGGGAGAGGTCCAAGGTTCGATCCCTTGTGCGCCCACCATTAGCACCGCATGATCAGCGACTTACAGAATTCGCTCCCTGCAGGTGTGCCCCAGAAAAGCCAGGGCACAACGGGGGCACTCGGCTCCGCAGCACGAAAATCACCTGCGCCATCGTGCTACCCTCACCGCCTCCGATCACCAGATTTTGGCTGAACACACGACCCTTGTCCGTCGAGCGGATCGTAGAGCGATAAAGGAGTTCTGGAGCTAGAAGAGGTCGCTTTTGTATGGCCGCGGGTCGCGAGCGGTCCGGTGACCATGTTGAGGAAGGAGATGAGCAACGACAAAATCATGCGCGGACAATGCGGACAATGGAGAGCCCCCTACATAGTGGACGCAATGTTTGGGGAGCACCTGGAATGTTGTCGGCCCAAACGTTGCGATTAGCCCATCAACAGGCTCCCTTTTTGGCTTACAGCAAATCGAACCGAGGTGCGGGTCGGCTTGGACCAACTTGACTGCCGGAGGTGTCCGATCGTATCGAGTGGAAGCTTTTGCTGCGGAGAATTCCGATCAGACTTCGATCTCGCTGGCGACAGCGACCGCATTCTCAACTGGCGTGAAGATGTCCACATTTGCCCCCGGAGCTCTGATCGTCACGATCAGCGCATAGCGGGCAGTCCCGTCAAATCGCTCCAGATAGGGCTTTTCTTTCCACCAACCTCCGACCGGAAAGACGCCAATGGCATCACGCTCGGCGAGGTCAGCTGCGCTCCCAGACCAAAAATCGGAATGCACGGATCCATTGTCGCGAAATGTTCCGAGCAGCCAATCCTCGCCTCCACCTGGAGGCGCTCCCTGCTCCTCGTCGCGTGCCGCCTGATTAATGCGGGCTCTGAACTCGTCGATCGTCTCGGTCCCCCATTTCACGCGGAAGCGAAGACCGTGCGAGGCGTACCGATTTCGTCTTGTCCACCCACGCTCTCCAGGGTTGGGTTCGATGAAATAGGATAAAGTCGCTCGTAGCTCTACCTGCGCGGCCCCAAGTGCGGCCAGCTGCTCCTTCGGCCAAGGCAGGCGATGGAGTTTCATGTCGCGGGTCTTGGCAGCCGCACTCCCCTCTCGCTGAAACGGATTAAGTTCATCTTCGACGATGAGCGTTAAATCGTTCACTGTCGAAAGGAGCGCCCGGTCAAGATCTGGAACTCCATAACCATAGCGACGTACGAGCGCCTGTAATTGCCCCTTTACACCGTTGCATGCGTCGATTCGAGCGCGCATCTGTGGGGTCCAGTCAGCCGAATGCACAATCAAAGCCCTGACCGTTTCTGGCCAGAGGCCCGGGCGCGCGACCAAAATTTGTCCCGCCAGCCGGGCGGCATGGGCGGTGGCCGCGCTCGTGTCGCCAAGGGTTGTGAAGTGACGTAGCTCGGGGCGGAAATAAGTCGTGAGGATTTGCAGATCGTCAATCGGTTCGCCGGGGAGGACTCCGTCATGCGCGAGGTTGCCCCCTTCGAACACGACGTCGGGCTTCACAGGCCATTGCCGGTCCCAAACAACAGAAGTCCTGCTGCGCGGCGATAGCTCGCCCGCCGGTGCGACCGGTGCGTAGCCGGCGAACTCAGGATCGATGATATCCACTTTCTCAGTGTAAGCACCAACCGTCAGCGCATTCCACGCCTGTGCCGGATCCTCAACGCCTTCAACATCATTGCGTGTGAGATGGTCAGCCGGCGTCAAATCCTCGGCGATATTTCCTGCGGACAGAATGATTAGGCGCCGCTGCTCCTGCTCAAAACAAAGTTGGTCGATCGCCGCTGACCACGATGTCGGTCGACCGCGCGCAGGATTTGAACTGGTAACTGCCATTGCAATGGCGCGGCGACGGGTCGGCGCCTGAATTTCGGCTCGAGCAATTGCCTCTCCGGTGATCGCACCATAGAGCTCGGGATCGTTCGCCTCCTCCTCGGGCGGCAAAATGCGCACGCTCTCGAGCCGATAAGACAAGGCAATTGGATCATTTCCGGCGAGGACGGGGACAAGGTCGCCGTAGAGTCCAACACCGGCCATTCGCGTCCCATGACCTCGCCACGCCGGGGTGTCGTCGCTGCCCCAGTCGGGCTTGATTGTGTGACAGTCTTCGGCGGCAAGCGCAGGTTCGATCAAGGGGTGAGTTCGACGCACCCCGCTGTCGAGAACACAGACAGCGACATCGTTGCGCGGCGGTGTCACGCGGTGGAGCAGTTCACCGCTCCAATCGCGCTGCTCTGCGCCCCCGAGCCCCATGAAGAAAGACGGTGTATCCTTCGCGCGCCGCAACTCGGCCACGACGTCGCTGTGAGCCACAAGCCGGTCCAGCGTTGCTACGGTCGCAAGCGCAAGCATGACCTCTCGCTCGGGAAATTTGACCGCATGTGCGCGCAGGGTGACATTCAGCGCTTGGGCGATGCGCTCGAAATTTTCCCGACGCCCCCTGCGCAGCCAGATCTCCCACCAGACCTCTTCATTGGGTAGCTGCGGAAAGAGCGCGTCATCGTCGGTGTAGAGCGAACGTGCTGTAGCCAGCCGGATAGTGTCAATCCGCGACACCAACGGCTCATTCCGCGGGCTGCCCTTCTTGGTGTCGGAGTCGCGATAGGCCTCGACTTTTCGCAGATAGTAGTTCTCAGCCTGTTGTGGCACGAAGACCGAAGCGCGGAGCGGCTCACCTTCTCTTATGGGATCATGGACCGCGACAACTTCCATCTTTTGTCGTCGATCGGCCAATTGATCCAGGGCGATGCGCTCGCGCGCCGGCAATTCGATATCAAAGTATGACCCTGCTAGCCCTACGGCGAGGTTGAGATCGCGAGCGGCGATCTGCGCTCGAGCCGCCTGAATTGCCTGTCCAACAGCCTGGACCAACGCCGCTGCATGGCCTGCACGATCGCGTTCAGGCACCGCGGGCGGTTCGATTTTCTGCTTGGGTCGCCGATAAGGCTCTCGAACACCGTTGCCGCGAAGATGGATGTGGGGTCGATCCCGAGGAAAATCGTCTGCCATTATTACCTGTACTGTCGCTTACTCAGACAGCGAGGCCCGCCGGCGTTCCATCAGCGCTTGACTGAGCGCCTCTGATGTTATGCGTTTCCCGCCCTGCAAGAGTATCGCTTTAGCCGCATCGTCCGCAGCTCTTACAATTTCCGCCTGAGATAAATTATGGGCCTGCTCGACGGCATGCTTCCAGGCGATTCCGCGCGTGTCGAAGCGATCGAGGCGCGCTTGCAGCAAGGCTTCAGCCAAGTTCGAATCAGGCAACGCGTATTCAATAACGTCGTCAAATCGACGAAAGAGCGCCCTGTCCAATAGCTCGGGATGGTTGGTCGCAGAAACGACGAGGCCGTGGCTTTCATCCTGCTCCAGAAATTGCAGGAAAGAGTTCAAGACACGGCGAATTTCGCCGACGTCCTGTCGCTCCCCGCGCCGGGCACCAATAGCATCGAACTCGTCGAAAAAGTAGACCCCGCGTGTTGCCTGCATAGCGTCGAAGACCAGCCGTAGCTTTCCGGCCGTCTCGCCCATGTATTTCGTGATCAGGCCATCTAGGACGACGGTGAACAATGGGAGATGGAGTTCGCCCGCCAGGGCGGCAGCCGTCATGGTCTTGCCCGAACCAGGCGGTCCCACCAGCAGCAGTTTGCGACGTGGCTTCAGACCGTGCTGGCGCAAATTCTGCTGCTGCCGCTGCTCAGTCAGCACGCGTTCGAGCCGATGTCGCAATTCGTCCGGCAGTACCATGTCGGTCAGACGCAGGTCCGGATAACCGGCGTGCAGCACCCCAGCCAATTCGCCTTTAGGCTGCACTAACGGAACGGGGCGCGCCGTCTTGATCATTGCAGCGTCGCTTGTTTTGGCCTGGTCAATCAGCTCTTTGAGTTCCTGCGCCAGCTTCCCATGCCCCTGCCGCGCCTCATGCGCGGCAAGCTGCATTGCGGTCGCGAGGAAACGCTCACCGTCGCCGGCAATGTGGCTCTTCAGCAAACTAACAATATGGCGAGCGGTCGACATGGTCTTCAGTATGATCCTATCAACGCCGGCTGGTTGCGTTTGCCTGCGTGATCCACCTTGACGTCTTAGCAAGCGATTGTACCGCGAATTCGTGTCTATTCCATTGCGATTCCTCAGAAATGGGGCTGCAGGCACATTTTTGTACGATTTCCTACGGCACGGCAGCGGTGGATATCTCGCCTCCCTACTCTGCGGGTGCAGTTCCGCTGGGCTGCGAAATCACTGAGTTCAGCGGGCTAAACCCTGGCAAACTGGTCAAAAGATATTCGCTGGTCTAGCGCGGATTGTCGCGCTCTGACCGCGATGCTGGCGGTCTGCTCGTTGCACCAGAGCGCCGAATTGGGAGTTGAATGCCTCAGCTTGGGATTGCCTCATGCGCATTGCGGCGCTGCAAGTAGCTCATCGCCCCTTCGCTGCAGGCGCACAGCCGCAGAGCTTCAAAGCAGTAGCTGTTATCGTCGCCTTATCGTCTCCCGCGATGCCGGCAAGGTGGCTCGCTGAGCGAAGGGGTGTCCGTAAGCGGTCATTGTTGAAAACATAGCGGGATGTGCTAATCTCGGGCGATTTCCTGCGCCGCGAACGGATATCGCGGTGAAATTCGCCTCAAGATTGAGGTCCGATTATGCAGTACGATCGGATTGATGCCCGCATCCTCGAGATCGTGCAAAAAAACAATCGTATCACTTCCGAAGCAGTCGGCGACCTGGCCGGACTTTCTGCCACCGCGTGTCAGCGGCGACTGAAGAAGCTCCGTTCTGATGGGATCATTGAGGCTGATATCTCGATTGTTTCGCCGAAGGCGGTAGGCAGACCCATTCAGATGCTTGTGCTTGTTAGTCTGGAGCGCGAACGGGCTGATATAATCGACAAGTTTAAGAAGGCCGTTAAATCGTCAGTTGAGGTCGTCAACGGCTTCTACGTAACTGGGGAAGCGGACTTTGTCCTATACATTACCGCCCGCACCATGGAGGATTATGAGGAGTTCACGCGGAAATTTTTCTATGTGAACCCTGACATAAAAGGCTTTAAGACGATGGTCGTGTTGGATCGCATAAAAGCGGGCTTTGCCGTACCGATCGAGGTTCCCTCCGAAGATTGACCGCGGGTTCAGGTCGACCGCAGATCGCTACGACTATCTTTGTTCGCCAGTGCACGTCTGCGGGACTGAAGGGCAGCAAATTGAGACGCGCCCACGACAAGGCCGTTGCCTCCATCAACGCTGGTCGGAGTTTCACTCGGGGGCGAGCGGCACGCCCCCGACCGAGACGGGCCCTTCCGGTTTGGGCGGCTGGATCACTCTCTTTACCGGCCTCAAGACGGGATGGGGTGCAGGCGGCGGAGGAGTCGGGGGCACAGTCATGGCGAGGGGTAAATTCTGCAGAGACACGATGTTCGCGGTCAGCGCCTCGATCTGATCCGCCATCCGTGTCAAATCGGCCTGCTGCGCACCGATACTGCGATTGAGCTCTGCCATCTCTTCAATCGCTTGCCGTTGCCCCGATCGAATCTCTGAGAGAGTTTCCCTATCTTCAGGTGATAAACTCGGCACAGGCACCGGTTCATGCGCCGATAACGTCGCGAAAGCTGTTTCGATGTTACTCCAACAATAAGCTACGCCGGCGCACAGAGCGATGGAGACGGCTACGAGCGCGAGACTCCAAGAAAAACGTCTTGAGGATTTGTGCAGGACGGGTGGCAGCTCCGAGGCGTTCACTTGCTCAATCACATCCATGATCCCCAGCTTCTCATTCTGACCTATTGGGTTTTCTCGTTGACCTGAGAGGGGGCAAGGGTCAAGAGCGCGGCCGCAGACAGCACAGTTTTACGCAACTTTGTCGTCACTCGCCGCTCTTCAGTGCTGTGACAGCGGGGCGCAGCGACTCGTCCGAGAATTTTGAGCCAGGGCTTCTGCCCGCGGACCTTCTCTCTGCACCGGACGCGCTGCTGGATAGCAGCGAGACAATGTTGCTCGCGGGGAGCCGCGTGCGTTGCGTTGTGCCCAGTTTAGGCAGCTGCGATATCAGCAATCGACGGTGGCGTTCCGCAGAGCAGCCTTACTGAATCCCGCCCGCAATCCGTTCGCCGGCGGCGCGGCGGCACTGGCGGCGTTCGTTCCGCCGCCACCATTTGCTCCGGGGGCCTGAGTACTAGCACTGACGGAGCGGTTGACTGGCTAGGAGCCTCTTCGGTCAGAGGCTCTGGACGGCGCGAGCGGGCGTCCATGAACTCCAGAACTTCCCGTCCCTTGCCGATGATGCGCCACCCGCCAGTTAGGCGCTCGACCAATTTCTGCGAGAAGATATCCAGATCCGGCACATGCGCGGCCATCGCTTGGTGCGATCGGTCCAGTCGTATCCGCTGGTCGCAAGTATTGCCATGTCGCGTTTGATATCCGCCATCACTGCGAAGCCGTCCGGATAGCTTACCAGGATCTTCAGAACTGTGACCTGGAAATTCACGTCCACGCGCCTTTCGCGACTATCGCCACATCGTTGGCGCCTCCATGAGAGCCTCACGTGCGATTTGCTTGAGCCGCTCGGGCGACGTGTCGCCTCGGCTGGCTGCTTGTAGAATTTTTGAGGCAACATGAGCACGGGCGCCCGTATCGTTAGTGGAAATGTGAACGCAGACCTCATCAAGGACGGCGCGCAGAAGTGCGGTGGTTGCAGGATCAAGCATAGGACCCCCGAGGGAAAACCTATCGTAGCGAAATCATACGGTCCACAATTCAAGAATGTTAAAGCTTGCAAACGTCATAGAGAGTCTAATTTCAATCTTCGCAGTTGGCAAACCCGGAAAATGCTCACGCGCTGCAGGGCAGCTTTTCCTAGATCGACTCTACTGAAACTTTCCGCCGAGCCCGTGGGGCTCGCCGGGCCCGGTACTTCCGCTCGCACCATCCAGAATGAGCGTGTGGATTGACGCATAACAACTGAAGTGTGGCCAGACGGTGCCTCTGACTGGAAGGCATGAGAACTAAGAGGCCCCGTCGAGCGGAGGTTGGCCATTTAGACCTGCGTCCTCCCCCAAAGCATCCGGTGGATCGGACCTGTTTTCCAAGCACGTCTTCGCTGCCGACGAATTTACCTGCGTCACAAATCCACCGTTTGCGGTGGCGAACGAGGCGGCAGAGCCGACGCCGGTCGGCCCTCCATCCTTCATCGCTTCGTAACGCGACGTCATAGCAGCCCTCTTCTCAACATAACGATGTCTTGCCTAGTCTCTGAGAACAACAAGGGGGCCACGCGCGAGCTCTGCACGTCGGCAGCCGGGCTATGCTGGCCTTCTCGCCAGGTTCGGTCGCAAGTACAGGAATGGCCTCATGGTGCGATCCCGACCACAGGTTGGAGATCCGCGACCGACACATTTCTGTGTCGCCTTGTTGCGTTCCTCTATTATCGTGAAAAGCAATGCAGACTCTGTAGCCATGATTTTCTCAACAAACCGCCCCGGTCCGTCTCAAACAATTAGTATCGGGGCTAGGAAGTTGTATTTTGCCTATTTCCTCCAAAAAGAGCAGCAATTGTGCGTTCAAGAGCCAAAGTCTGACGTAGCTCGTCAGAAGGGAAACCGTCTGCGTGAGTGATTGTCTTGAATGATTTGCCTTGGCAAAGCAGGCGCTACCGACGAATGTACACCACCGATCCCGGGACGCTCCTGCGCGAACGGGCGGATCGGCGGCAGCACCCTCGTCGCGAGCGCGAAGAGGGGCTTGATTGTTTTGGCTGCGCGACGAGCCATAGTATCAACTCGAGAGAGCATCGCTTTGCTCCGGCATCGGAGTTCGACTCCAGCAGATCCGGAACCGGCCGAATCAGGCAGCCCTGGCTGCCTGAGGCCCTGGTGCGTTCCCGCGCCGGCGGCCGCGACCAGTCGACAGATCGCGAGCGAGATTGTCGCGACTCGTTGCGCCATTCTGCTTGTCATCGATCGCATAGTACTGGGCCGCACGATTGTCCCAAATGGCGATGTCTCCGAGCTTCCACTTCCACCGAACCGCATTTTCCGGCGCAGTGATATAGGACTGGAGCAGACGAAAGAGCTTCTGGCCGGTATCCTCCTGCAGTCCGACGAAATGGGCTGCGAAATCGCCGAGTGCGAGAATGCGCTCACCCGTCTCGGGCTGGATTCGAACCACCGGGCGGCCGATTTCACGTCTCGTTTGAACGACCCCTTCGTCCGGAGACTTCGTGTTTGCCTCCGCAGCTCTTGACACTCCCGCTTCCGAAAAATCATTGCCATAAGTGGCCCATAGGTCGTCAACCAGCTTACGCAGCGGCAGCGGAAGGTCGAGATATGCGGCTCGCATGTTCGACCAGGCCGCCTCACGGCCACCGGGCGCGATCGCCGCCGACCGTTGAAGGGAGAGTCCTGAAGCGACGTGGGCGGTGATAGTTGTGGACGAATCGCCATCTGAACCAATGGCCTGGCCGAGCATAGCCAACAAGCGCTCGTGCCCAAGGTGATCAAGATGCTTCTGGTCACGAAAGAAGATCACCTTGTGCTCACGCACGAGTTGGCGGATGGCGCAGAGAACGTCCTGAGAGATTTTGGCAGAAGTCTGACGTTCACTATCTCGGCACCAAGCCGAGGCGAGAGCGCTATGATGTTCGCCCGCGGATTAAACGTGTCAACGATTGGCGCAGTTCGCATGTTTTATCCTCATCCTATGATCCAGTAGACAACACTCCGCGATCTCCGATCGCTTGAGCGATCGTCGAGTCGGCGTTTCCAGGTCCAATCGGAATAAGTATCTTTTCCGAGCAACGCCGCCCGGAGTTTATTGGGGCATGATGCCTTCGCTCTGACGTCGAAAATGTAAGACCCATCTTTGCCTAGTCAATGAAACGAATTCGTTTTTGTTTCTGATGACGTGCAATGTTTCCTTCACGACCGTTGCTGTCGGTGCAATATCTGTTTGGACCAGCGCGGAAGCTGCGCCGACGATATTCATTTCTTCCTGGGTTTGACTGTCTCCGGCGTAACGATCTCCGCCCCACACGATCTGAGCTACCGATAAACTGATACAGATTCATGACGAGAGCACAGGCAGTCTCATCAAGTTGAACGTCAAGGCGATCACTTCGTCCGGTCGGAGCCAAAGACACGCCGTCACGCGCTGAATCGGTCGTGGCCCTTGGCACTCGCGGGATCTTTATTCTTGCGGCGCCGGCAAGCCGGTTCGTCACGAATCGAACTCAGTCAAGACCAGCGCTGCATTACCCCACGCCGAAAAAACCGAAAGCAACTCCACTGGGGGCGGATCCGGGAATACACGAGCGACGTGTCCGATGCGGCCGACCAACAGCGCTCGAAATTCGAACAAGTAGCAGTTGCTGCGACCCCGGGAACATTTGCGCATAAAAACTGCAGCATATCGCGGCGAACGCAGCCAATGATCCGAAAGAAATGATTATCCGATGTCCGCTTGCACGATTTGACGACGTTTCGTGCAGGATTGGAGTGCCAGGGAGTTCATTTACTCGCTGGGCTCCTATTCAGTGCCCTTCGGGGCGTTTTCCTCCCTGACTCGGCCGCGCGGTTTCTCGCGCGGCCTTTTTTCGCCAGTTTCGGAAGACCGGATAGCTCGGATTCGACAGCCTTAGGAGTAACGCGATGACCCCGACCGCCTCCGCACAAGTCAAGCAAGGCTCGTCGAACCTGCGCGACCGCCTGAAAGACCCATTGCTTCTGCGGGAGGCCTGCTACATTGATGGCGCTTGGGTCGGCTCACCTGCCCTTGCCGTAAATAACCCGGCAACCGGCATCGAGCTTGCCAAAGTGCCGCAGCTCTCCAGCCACGATTGCACGAGAGCGGTGGAGGCTGCTGAACGTGCCTTTCCCACATGGGCGAAGCTCACGGCTAAGCAACGCTCCGCCATTCTGCGCAAATGGTACTCTCTCCTGGTGAACGGGTCCGCTTTGTCGGCCATCGCGGCCTATAATCTGGGCTAGCGACTCACGACGTTGCCGTCCGCACCTCGCTTGCACCTAATTATCGGGAATCTAGGTGAGAATGTCACGTTGGTAGCGGCATTATGATATTGTCGATCAGCCGAGTTGAGCCGACATAGGCAGCAACGCACAGCAGCGCCGTACTCCTCAAAGGGCTGTCAGCAGGTTTAAGATCACCGCAATCGACTAGGTCGAGGTACTCTAGCCGATCAACGGCAGCCAAATGCTGTTTTGCGATCGCGAGCAGCCGGCCTACGTCTCGTTCTCCTGCTTGAAATTTTTCCGCCGCAGCGAATAAGCCGCGACTGACGGCGAGCGCCCGCTGACGCTCTTGCTGACTGAGATAACGATTGCGGCTACTCAGTGCCAGCCCATCGGCCTCCCGCACCGTCGGTATGGTGATGATCTCTATCGGCAGATCAAGATCAACAGTCATGCGGCGCACCACCGCGCATTGCTGAAAGTCCTTTTGTCCAAAAAATGCAACATCTGGCTGTACCATGTTGAACAGCTTGCAGACGACAGTCGCAACTCCACCGAAATGTCCCGGTCTAAAGGCTCCGCAGAGCGGCTTTGCGATCTCGCCGGGCTCAACGAAGGTCTCAAATCCAGCCGGATAGATTTCTGTTGTACCCGGCGCAAAGAGGATTCCGACTCCGGTATCTTGACATAATTGTTCATCGCGCAGGAAATCGCGAGGATAGGTGCCGAGATCCTCGTTTGGACCGAACTGGATAGGGTTCACGAAAATGCTCACGACGTTGACATCACACTGCGCTCTGCTCGCTTCGATCAGGGCCCGGTGTCCCTCGTGCAGATAGCCCATTGTGGGAACGAAGCCGCCCCGCTTGTTCGGCCTGCGAGTTTGGATTACTGCTTGCCGAAGCTCCGCGACCGTCCTGATGGTTTGCATCTGTAGCTCTTACGTCCGATTGGAAGGCGTCCATTGTGCGATCGGCTCGCCAAGGCCTCAGCAAGCCGGTAGGATTCGTCTGGGCTCGGATACGAACCCTCTCGCACATCGGCGACCCAGCGGGACAACGCGTCTTGCAAAAGCCCAAAGCCATCCGCATAAGTGCGAACGAATTTGGGGCGGTGACCTGCGGTCAGACCCAGGAGGTCATGGAATACGAGCACCTGGCCGGAACAGGAGGGGCCCGCGCCGATTCCGATCGTTGGAATCATCAGGGTTTCGGTCGCACGCGCTGCGAGATCGGCTGGGATACCTTCAAGGACACTAGGGCGAAGCATCCGGCTTCCTGCAAACTATGGGCGTCATCCAGCAAGCGCAGGGCTTCATCGGCCGTTCTCCCCTGCACCTTAAATCCGCCCATCACATTCACGCTCTGCGGGGTGAGGCCGAGATGACCCATCACGGGAATTTCGCAATCGGCCAAAGCACGGATCATTTCGACGCGCTTGGCTCCCCCTTCCAGCTTCACAGCGTCTGCGCCACGCTGCAGGAATCCGCCAGCGTTTCGGATCGTCTCCTCCGGGCTGAGGTGAAAGCTGAGGAATGGCATATCCGCCACAAGCAAGGCACGAGGCCTCGTGCGGGCCACTGCCTCCAGATGGTGGTTTATCATTGCCACGCTGACTGGGAGAGTGTTGTCGAACCCGAGACAGACGTTCCCAACGCTATCCCCCACTAGAAGGATATCAACGAGGGGATCGGCGATGCGCGCCGAAACGGCGTCGTAAGCAGTGGTCATCGCTACACGACGCCCCTCCCGCTTCCAGCGTCGTAAGACTGGAATGGTGACCCTTTCCGCGGTTGGAGAGGAAATGTGACCCATTCTTCAAATCCATGTCCTTCGATCACCCGTATTTCGGAATAAGCCTTCGCAAGGAGGCGCATCAAGCTGGTTGCGACGACTACGACCCAACGCATCCCAGGCTTGTTCGGGAGTCCCTTGAGCCGCACCAATTTCGCGAATGATGACGGCCTTTTCGACCAGCCGCGAAGCATGACGCGTTGTCAACCGGGTGGATGGTCCGTCGCCAACTTCACAGGGATGTGCCGGTGGTCTCTTGGTCCGCCGCAGGCAATGCCATTAGGCAAAACGGCATCCAAGCCAAGAAAAGCGGAAAAAAGAAGAGTGGCGCGACCGCGCCTTCGAGCGCTGTCGAGGGCGGCGCGTGGCCTGCTGTTCTACACGAGACGCGCCTGTGGACCTTGAAAGTGCTAAAATCGATGATTGTCGCCGACATCTCTTACCTGTTGCTTCTGTGCTGCTCTCAACCATGAGGACGAGTTGAGACCTGCTCGATTGTAGCTGTGATCACGTGCCGCCCGCGCGCGCTGCACGCGAGCGGTCGGCATCACATTGTTCTGGACGATGTCCTCAAAGGCCAGGGCTTCGCCCGCCACCGCGACCAGACGCCCGCGCGAACAGTTTTGCGCAACCTGCGCTCGAAATCCGCGCTATCAATTTCCATGCGTGATCCCGCACCTGAGCGAAGCGCCACAATCAAGCAAGTCGCTGCGAGCGTAACCATTTGAGATTGGCTACCTGCCGCGCCTTGAGGCGATTAACGCATTTTCTGGAGCAAAGAGCCGTTCGCCAATTGTAGTAGCGGACCAAGCCAAACTTTCCTCCGCAAATCGCGCAGCACCGGGCTGAACCGTGGCGGGAATTATCGGAGCCATTGCGCATTCTCGCCTCCTGTAGACGTTATGCCTTCGACACTTCAAACTGCTTACATCGCGCCCCGATTTGCTTCGAAGCGGCTGTGACAGGGGTGCAGCATGGTCCGCCCGATTGGGCTCGCATCACCGCTTCTCCCGCGTGGCTCGATGCGCCGTCGGCATGCTCCACTGGTCTCGCCAACTTTACTCCCCGGCGACTCCCGATTGTTGCAATTAACGGGTTTGCGACGAATAAATCCTGCTCTCTTCACCGCATCTTCAATGGATTTAGATCGATTGACCTCTATGGCGTATGTAAAGCCGCAAACCTTTCCGATCACCAGCACAAACCTCTGTGGCAGAACTCTCTGTTGCGGCTGAATTTAAGCGCACGTCATCAAGCCAGAAAATCGGCAGCTTCACTGATGCCGGCGTAGATTTCGTCAAGATCTGCCGCTGTCGCACAACAAGGGGGCATCACATAAATCGTATTTCCTAGCGGCCGCAGCAGCAGATTCCGGTCTCTGAACAGGCGCTGAAGCTTCGGACCAACGCTCGCGAGATAACCGCTATCAGCTGATTTCAGGTCGAGCGCTGTGATAGTCCCCGTCTGACGGACATTTTCAAACCGACAGTAAGTGCGGAAGGGCGCGATCGCGCGCTCCTGCATGTTCGCGACCGACCTTACGCGCGCGCTAGGCTCCTCGTCCCGCCAGAGCTCCAGATTAGCCTTTGCGGCTGCGCAAGCGATCTGATTGGCCGTATATGAACTCGAATGAAACAATGTGCGCGTACGATCTGTTGAGTAATGCGCATTGAATATATCGGCCCGGGCATAACGTCACGGCCAATGGCAAAGCTCCGCCCGTCAGTCCTTTTGAATAGCAGGCGATATCAGGCGTCACATTTGCCTGCTCGCAGGCAAATAGAGTACCGGTGCGGCCCCAGCCCGTCATCACCTCATCGGCAATGAACAGGACGCCCGAGGCTTCGCAAATTAGCTTCATCTCGTTGAGTACCCAACCCTGGTACATCAACATTCCGCCTGCTCCTAATATCAGTGGCTCAACGATGAAGCAGGCGAGGCTCTCGGTTCGACACGCAACCTCGAGGGCATCCAGCGTCGTCTGCTCACGGCCCCTTTTAGGAAATGGGACTACACTCACGTCGAACAGCAGGGACTCGTAGGCCGCGTTAAACACGCTACGGGCGCCGACCGACATCGCCCCAATGGTGTCGCCGTGATACGAGTGTTGCATCACCGCAACACGCGTACGCGGCTCGCCGATATTGAGCCAATAGCCGAGTGCCATCTTCAACGCGACCTCGACACTCGTGGAGCCGCTGTCGGAGAAAAACACGTAATCCAGTCCGCTAGGCGTGAATTTCAGAATCAGCGCGGCAACATCCTCGGCTGGTTCATGCGTATAGCCCGCGAAGATCACCTGATTGAGCTTGCTCGCCTGCTCCCGGATCGCGCGCACAATAATGACCATGCGTGACAACCCACCACGATGAAATTGCATCGATGATACGGCGACCATCATCGGTATAGAGGTAGGCGCCCTGACCGCGCAGCACCCGTGTCATCTCATCCTGAAGGGCGTGCTGGGTGAATGGATGCCAAATTGGCGAGCGCGTCTCTCACGTCATAAGGTCAGGAAATCATCGCGAAGAAACGACTCTCTAAAGGCGAGCTGGAGAGCTTCGGACGGTCAGGGGAGAAAGCCACGGCAGTCGCCCCAACCACCGCACCCGTCCAATCTCGCAGATCGCGCTCTCACTCTCCGGATTCCTTTCACCAATGAATGCAATCCCAAGAATGCGAATCTGCCGCTTTCGAAGCGCCTCTAGCGAGAGCAGCGAATGATTGATCGTGCCCAGTCGAGTGCTCGCGCACAGCACGATGGGAATCTGCCATTGCTCAAACACGTCGCTGAACAGTTTGCCGTAGCTCAGTGGCACCATCACGCCGCCAGCGCCCTCAATCACAAGCGGCCGCTCGCTCTTCTTCGGTAGCTTGGGCAACTCGGTATCGATCCGAATGCCTTCTAGTTCCGCCGAATGATGAGGCGAGGCCGGTGTTTGAAGCCGATAGAGCTCGGGAATGATTCGATCTGCGTCCAGACAGCCCAGTCGCTCGACAAGCTGCGCGTCCGTCTCTCCCTCCAGGCCTGCTTGAACCGGCTTCCAATAATTCGCCCCAAGACAATTGGCGAGCCCGGCTGAGAAGACCGTCTTACCGACGCCGGTATCCGTGCCCACCACAACGATCTGCCTACTCATCGCGCTTCACCTGTTGTCTCCTCGAACAAAGCGTCGAGCATTGCACGCACGTCATCCTCCACCACGTTGAGCGTCAGCGATATTCGCAGCCGAGCGGTCCCCTCCGGCACAGTAGGCGGGCGAATTCCGCGGATATCGAAGCCGCGCGCCTGCAGTCTTGACGCCAATTGCATCGTGCGCGCAGTATCGCCGACTAGATGTGGTACAATTTGTGATGCCGAAGGATTTCGCCAAGCCCGCAGACGCATTTCCGCGACCAAACTTGCCAGTCGTTCTTGAAGCTGCGGCTCCTGTTCAAGGACCAACAGCGCCTGCCGCACCGCTACGGCCACCAACGGGGAGGGCGCGGTCGCGAAGATGAAGGGACGACAACGGTTCACATGAAGTCGCGCAACACACCCGCGGCCGTCACAAGCGCGCCGGCGGCGCCCAGTGCTTTACCGCAGATGTGGAGGACCAGGAGATTTTCGCGTCCTGCATACGATGCTGCGAACCCTCTCCCATGGTCGCCGTACACACCGGTCGCATGGGCCTCGTCGACCAGCAAGAACGCGTCATATCGGTCGGCTATTCCAACCAGATCTTCGAGGGGCGCGAAATCGCCGTCCATGCTGTAGAGACTTTCGACAACGATCCACACGCGGCCGATTCCGCCTTGCGCCCCTCCAGCGACGAATGGTGTCTTCGATGATCTGCGGCTCGTTGTGGCGAGCCAGCTGGTAGCTCGCTCGGCCGGCGCGTGCCCCCTCATGGACACTGGCGTGCACGAGCGAATCCAGGACAAGCAGGTCGACCCGCTGCGGCAGCGTGGTCAGAATTGAGTAATTTGCGATGTAACCACTACTAAAGAAGAGAGATGTACCGGCTCGAAAAAACCGGGCTGCGTCCGGCTTCCAGAGCCTCGTGCTCCTCGCAATTGCCCCTCAGAAGCCGCGAGCCCCCTGCACCAAGGGGCGTTCCGCCCTCGAGCGCTGCGGTCACCGCCCTCTTGATGCGCGGCGCATTCGACAGCGCAAGATAGTCGTTCGAGGTGAAATCGATGCCCGCGCGCGGCTTTAGGCTCCGCAGCCGGTGGTCGCCCGCGAGGCTTTCCAGATCCGCGACGTAACTGTTTAATTTGAACCCGCAGACCGGCAGCATGCTAACTCTTGGAACCTTCGCGCAGTTTCAGCGGGACCGACAATGAGATATTTTGTCAACCCGACAAAATCCGGTTCTCCCGATCAACTCTCACGACACGCGGGCTGAACGTTCGCGCCTCGTTGTCGTTGAACGAGGCGTACGCCACGATGATGAGCTTGTCTCCTGGTATGGCCAGCCGTGCCGCAGCACCATTCAGTCCGACGACTCCCGAGCCTGCTGGCGCCTCGATGACGTAAGTGCCAAACCGCGCGCCGGTCTCGACGTTGTAAATCTCCACGTGCTCGTTAGCTACAAATCCCGCAGCGTCCAGCAAGCTGCGGTCGATCGAAATCGCGCCCTCGGGATGCAGATCGGCCTCGGTTACCGAGGCGCGATGGATCTTCCCCTTCATTAATGTAACGTGCATGTCCTACCTACGATGAAAATTCGTACCCGACCGGTTGCTGCTGTAGCTCACCGGGACAACCCAGAGGTGATACCAAGCCTGCTCAACAAGTTTGCGTCCCGATGAGCTTGCGGATTGTTCGTGGTCAACAGCATGTCACCAATGAAAATGGAATTAGCCCCGGCCAAAAAGCACAGCGCTTGCAGCTCATCGCTCATATACTGCCGCCCGGCCGACAGACGCATGACGCTCCTCGGCATCATGATCCGGGCGGTTGCGACCAGACGGATAGTCGCGATCGGATCTGGGCGCTTCGCAGTCGCGCTGACCGGAACGCCCTTCACCTCATTCCACAGGTTGATCGGCACGCTTTCCGGATGACCAGGCAGGTTGGCGAGCAACAGCAGCATCCCTATTCGATCTCCGATGTCCTCGCCCATCCCGACAATGCCGCCGCTGCAGATCTTGATGCCGGCCTCGCGAACGTGTGCCAGTGTGTCAATTCGGTCCTGCAGGCTTCGCGTGGTGATGATCCTGGCGTAGAACTCCGGCGAGGTGTCGACGTTGTGGTTGTAGAAATCGAGCCCGGCTTCGGCCAGCCGTTCCGCCTGTCGTATGTCCAACATGCCGAGCGTGACGCACGTTTCCAGTCCAAGAGCCTTGACCGCGGCCACCATGTCGCAAACCTGATCCAGATCGCGATCTTTCGGACTGCGCCAGGCAGCGGCCATGCAGAAGCGGCTCGCCCCAGCTGTCTTTGCAGCTTGAGCAGCAGCGACCACGTCGGACCGACCCATCAGGCGAGACGGTTGGACGCCTGCGTCGTAATGAGCGCTTTGCGAGCAATAACCGCAATCTTCCGGACAGCCGCCGGTCTTGATGCTCAGTAGGCTGGCGGTTTCGACGTGGTTTGCATCAAAATTCTCGCGATGAACGCTCTGCGCTTGAAACACCAGGTCGGCGAAAGGCAAGCTATACAGGCCTTCGACCTCTGCGCGCGTCCAATCAGTGCGAGCGGACTGACTGTCGCTGCCCGCTTCGGCTCCAGCTGCGACAGCGACTTTCATGAGGCTCACTTCTGTATCCAGCACCAGATTGGTAGATATTCGCCGATATTTATCGATAATCTCCAATCCGACTGATGCCGGCAGAGTTTGCGAGGAACAACCTTCGGCGAATGGGCTGGCCCAAAGTCTTGGTTCGGCGCGCGGTGAGCCACCGATCGCGCCACTTTAAGGCGAGCGCGCTGCGAAAAGACCGCGAAAGCGGGTCAAGCATTGCAGAAATCCTGCGCGACGAAGCGTCTCTCGCTCTTCCGGCGCTGCACCGGCAAATGATAGATAATCTTAAATGAACGAGAATACGACAATCGCTGAGCGCATCGCCGATGCGCTCGGGGAGCGGGTCATCAACGGGGCTCTGCGTCCGGACGCACCGCTGCGACAGGATCATGTCGCGCGGGAGTTCAGTTCGAGCCACGTTCCGGTACGCGAGGCATTTCGACAGCTCGAAGCCAAACATCTGGTTATCACCGTCCCGCGCCGCGGCGTGCGAGTGGCTTCACTGGATACCAAGTCCGTGAAGGAGATCGCCGAGATGCGGTCAGCGCTCGAGGTAGTCGCCCTACGCAATTCAGCCTCAAACCTCACGCCTCAAGGCTTGGCGTGATCGAGCTGGCTCTGAGCGATGCAGAGAACGCCCGTACCATTGAGGAGTTCGAGAGGGCCAACCGCGCGTTCCATCACGCGCTCGTCGCTCCCTGCGGGATGCCGCGACTGCTTGCGAGTGTTGATGGATTGCAGCTAGCGAATTCACGGTTGGTGTTCGCGATGGCCCGCAGCGGCGGCTGGCGACCACGATCAAATCAGGATCACCGCCTGATTTTACAGGCGCTGCGCGCGTGCAACATCGATCGAGCTTGCGATCTGCTCGCCCGCCATATTCAGACGATCGAGCGGCTTTCACTGTCCGCGTCCGCAGTACAGGAATGACTTTGAGCGCGAGCGATTCGATCGCTATAGCACCTCTCCGAAGACCGTTATCTCAGCTTCTTGCGGCATCAAACCAGGCTTCCATGATTCGTCACATCGTCCTGTTCAGCGCCAGAGAAGACGCCGCTATAGAGCAGATCATCGCGGGACTTTCCATTCTCACTCTAATTCCGCATGCACGCCGGCTCGAGATTGCCCGTAACCGCAAGAGCGACCAACTCGGTAACGATATCGACGTTGTCGTCTATGGAGAGTGCTTGATACTAGCGTAGGTTGCATTCGACTCCGCCAAGCTCGGTACGCGAAACACGTCGGCGGATTTTATCTGCGAAGGTGCCAGTTTAGAAAAGATCCTTCATCAAATTAATGAACCACTCGCCCTTCAACTCGGTGCGGCGCCTGTTGATGCGAGGCCAACTGTTCTGGCAGAACGAGTCGCGTTACCGTCCATTCCAGAGGGTGTGCTAAGTGCTCCCGCCAGCCGTGCACGAATTCAAATCGATGGGCGCGAACGTCGCCGACGGCATCGGCGGCCCCGCTGACTGCGATTTCGGATTTCAGTTCCAGATATTCGAGCGCTAGCGCGGAATGCTACCGGCTGTGTCAGCCGACAGTACCGCCCTGCTGGTGTCATTCCCGCATACGCGCGCGCATAGTGCACGGGTTCGTTCAACTTTTGGCGCGCTCATGAGCGTCGCCAACAGCAGGCATACGTCTGGCTAGTCCAATTAGGGCGCAGCGGCAGGCGCGCCGCAGGGCAGGATGGCGGCCTCCTGCAAGCGTCTGCTGATGTCGGCTACCGCGTGCACGCGGGACTCCGATATGCCGCTCGATGGCGTCGAAGCGAATTGTTGACGGTGCAGCCGCTTGGCACCCCCCGCGACTCCGGCCGGGAAAAAGGGACGCCGGGATAGAACCGGCGAGTTTGCACGTCACCTCGGGATTCAGCATCCTACAACTCAAACGGTCCGAGTTCAGGATAGGAACGCGTGTCTACAAAGACATTGACGGTCAGTTCAGAAACTTCACAGCGAGACGGCGCTCATCACGCCATACAACGGAGCAATCAATATCCAAGCCAGCACC
>NZ_JBVVPB010000057.1:0-23631 GCF_055807435.1 Bradyrhizobium sp. Ken51
GACCGGTGAGTGTGTCGATTGACATCATGTTCGATGTCGGCGGCTACGACTATCGTCCCAACACCGCGGCCACGGTGCCGCAGAAGCTCGACAGCGGCGAGAACGTCCGCCGCGCCCGCATCGGGCTCGCCGGCAAATTCTTCAACGACTGGAATTTCGCACTGGTCTACGATTTCGGCGGCACCTCCGATGGATTTGGCGGCGCAGCTCCGGGATCGCTGCCCGGCGGCGGCGTCTCCGGCCTCGAGAATGCCTATCTCAGCTACACCGGTTTGAAGCCGTTCGGCGGAAGGATGGCAGTCGAAGCCGGCATCATGGACCTGCCTTACACTCTCGATGAGGCCACGAGTTCCAACGACATCATGTTCATGGAGCGGGCCTCGCCGGGCATCATCGCCACCAACATTGCCGCCGGCGACTTCCGTTCCGCGGCCGGCACGCGGTGGTACAACGACCAGCTCTGGGTCGGCGGCTATGTCACCGGACCATCGACGGGCGCGATCCACTCCGCCTCGAGCGCCGCGCCAGCCGGCACCAGCGAGCAATATGGCGCCGTGGCGCGCGTTGCAGGCAACCCCATCAGCGGCAAGGACTATTCGGTGCATATCGGTGCCGACGCGCAGTGGTTGATCCAGCCGCCGCGTAATCTCATCGCCAACACACAGACGGTCACGCTGAGCGACCGTCCGGAATTGCGTCTGGACCCGACGACGCTGGTGTCCACCGGTGCGATCGCCAATGTCTCGGGCGCGCAGGTCTACAGTCTCGAGGCGGCCGCCACATATGGACCACTGATGCTCCAGGGCGAGTATTTCTGGTACAATGTCGATCGCACCGCCAACACCGGCGTGCCGCTGGTCGGTGCGTCGAGCCTGAAGTTCCAGGGCGGTTACGCGCAGGCCGGCTACGTGCTGACCGGCGAAGGTCGTAGCTACAATGCGGCGAACGCGGCCTATAACGGCGTCAAGCCGGCGCATCCGTTCTCGCTGGATGGCGGCGGCTGGGGTGCTTGGGAAGTCGCCGGACGCGTGAGCCAGATTGACCTCAACGATCAGCTCGCGACCGCCAATGGCATCGCCGGCGGACGCCAGACCGTCTACACGCTCGCGCTCAACTGGTATGTCAACGGCAACGTCCGCTTCATGCTCGACTACCTGCATGGCAATATCTCCAAGCAGGCCTCGCCGGTCTCGACTGCCGATGTCGGCTCGAAATTCGATGCCGTGGCGATGCGCACGCAGTTTGCCTTCTGACGCAATCTCTTGCAGGAGTGTTTTTGTCGGCTTGTTTTTATGCGCGCCCGGCCCTGTTTCCGTCGCGTCGACCCAGAGACGGCTCAATAATACGAGCGGGCACGTGTCTCATTCGCCGTAACCGGTTCAGTCGTTCCGCAGGCACTGAGTGTGTATCGGCCTCGAACATTGGGTCGGACTCAGATCCGATGATGTTTCTGCGGAGCTTGCGTGTCTCCAGCGGAGGACTCAGGCTCATGTAGCGGTCCGAGCGGAAAGCGGCGTGGCCGAGTGCGCATCGTGCGGGCGAGATCAAGAATCATCGCCTATACGACCGACAGGCTGCGGATCTGGCCTATACGGGCAAGGAAAATGCGCCTTTGCGTGATCACCCGGAGGCTCGATTTGCGAGGTGCCCGATTGTCGGCGGCGCATTTTCGCTGAGCGGTTCGGGGACGATGGGCGAGCAGGTCGATCCGGCCGCTGTCGACCTGACGTTCCTCTAGGGCGGATGGCGTTCGCGACCGTGCGGCCGCTCGGGCCCGGCTACGGGCCGCGCGGGACCGTCGGATGATTGATTTCACGCCCCGGTCGGGTGCGCCTAGTGGTCTCCCCGCTTCCGACCACCTGGCGCCGCCCCGCGGCGCGCGTGTCGTAAGCCAGCGGCTGCGATTCGATGGCGACTGTTCGGCTTTCGCGTCGTCTTCGATCAGCTCCTCGATCCCGGCGTCGATCTTCGGTTCTCCCATCGGGAAGCTCTATGCGTCCAAGGCGACTCTCACAACAGATCGGCGCCGAAAACGGCGGACGTGTTCACGTCCTTCCGATCGGTGTTTCCGTAAACCGCTAAACGACGCGTTGGGTAGGCCGTCGCGGAGATACTTGGCAAAACCGTAAGAGATTTCGCTCGTACTCTGGTCAACCCTTGCTTGGATACTGAGTCCGATGTGCCTCATCGGCGGTAGGCAATCTCGCCGGCAGCGGCGAAGACTTTCTGAATAGTAGTGAAGATCACGCCGCCGGACGCGCCGATGCCGTGGCTTGATCGTTGATCGGCAAAGTGAATTGCACGGTGATGCCGGCCCCGGCGTTCGGGGTGGCCCATTTGCGTCGTGAGCTTCGACAATCGAACGGCAGATTCGATCGCCCCATGCCCCTATGCCGCCGGGCTTGGTGGTGTAGAATGAGTCGAACAGGTGTTCAAAACTTTCCGGTTTCAGTCCCGGGCCAGATTCCTGCACGGCGACGAGCACTCCGCCCGAATGTTTCCCGATGCCGATCAGCAACCCGCGCGACCCTTCGCTGACACCGCTCATCGCTTGGACGGCGTTGATGATCAAGTTAAGAATCATTTGCTGCAGTTGGACTCAATCTCCTTGGATGAGCGGCAAGCCCTCCGCGAGTTGCGTCTGCACCGAGACATTGTTTTTCATCACTTCGCCGCGGGTCTCTCCTGCCATTGCTGGAGCTGGATCGAGCGCGAATACGAGCGACACCTGCTGAATGTGTTTGCACTCCGAACAGCGAATCGTTGGTGCATGGGAATCGAAACTTATCTGCGATGTGAAGCAAACAATGGCCGGTTGCCTAGGTTGTTGCAGGTGGCTCCCCGACTCGTCGTCTGCTTCTTCGAGCGAATCCGAAGGACCCGTTATTCGCTCCGCATGCGGAGGCGAGACGTCTCCAGGCATCCTTCAGTTTCACCACCATTCATCAGGGTGGCTAGACGAGAGGCACATTTGTGTCCGGTTTTGCAGCGTAGTTGCTGCGAACCGGTCGCGGGCCAATGGCGCGTGCTTGAAATCACAAAACTCCAAGCGTCATATCAAGATTCGTCAGTTCTGTAGGCACCCGCTCCGGTGATGGCCTGCTGCAGATGTTCAATTTACGCTGCCTCATTTGACTGCTCGGGCACCGTGAATTGAAAACTTGCGCCCTGCGGCTGGGCAGCGGTGGCCCAGAGTCCCCCTCCGTGCGCTTCAATGATGGTGCGGCAAATCGACAGACCCATGCCCAAGCCGCCAGGCTTCGTGGTGTTGAAGGCGTCAAAGATACGCTCTAGTCCCTCTGAACTGAGACCTGGACCCGAATCCCGCACCACGACGAGCACGCCGGAGGGCTCTCCGGTATGAGTAGTGATCACCAATTCTCGCGCCCCCTCGCTGACCGCACTCAACGCTTCGACGGCGTTCATGATCAGGTTCATGATCACTTGTTGCAGCTGAACCCGATCCCCTCGAATAAGCGGCAAGTCGTCCGCGAGCTGCGGCTTGACCGAAATGCCGTTCTTCACGATCTCGCCACGGGTCAGGGTGATGACCTCGAGAATTGCAGCGTTAATGTCCACGTCTTCTTTCCGTAGAGGTGCTTTTTTAAAAAGGGCGCGCATCCGAGCGACGACGTCGCTGACGCGATTGCCGTTTGCAAAGATCCGGTTGAGGGCCTGCCGCGCTTTCTCCAAATCTGCCGGTTCTTTGCTCAGCCAGTGCAACGCAGCGGAAGTATTGTTGAGCGTTGCCCCGATCGGCTGGTTGACTTCATGGGCAATCGAAGCCGAGAGCTGCCCCAGTGTCGCGACTCGATTTGCGTGCACGAGCTCCATTTGCACCTCGCCGTAGCGCCGCTCGCTTTCGCGAATTTCCTGCTCTGCTCGCTTCCGCTCAGTTAAGTCTACCACGAAGGCCACGCCCTGGTCGGACCGCCCGCCGAACGTCGCTGCCCCGACCAGCACCGGTACGCGGCTGCCGCTTTTCCGGAAGTACTCCTTCTCGTAGGGTAGCGCCGTTCCGGTCGCTTCGAGCTCCGCCATTCGTCGGTCGTCGGCATCGCGCCATTCGGTGGGCGTCAGATCCCGCCAGCGCAGCCGACCGGAGACAACATCGTCGCGGCCATATCCGGTGATGCGGAGAAACGCTTCGTTAGCATCGATGATCCGGCCGTCTATATCCCAGAAGAGGATGCCGATTATATTGGCATCCACTAGCCGTCGGATCCTCGCCTCCCGCTCGGCCAGCTCGCGGTACAGGTTAGCGTTCTCTATTGAGATAGCCGCCTGGGACGCGAGCAGCGTGAGCACCGCCATTCGAGTAGGAGTAAATGCGGCAGTCGTAAGCGTATTCTCCAAGTACAGCAGGCCAATCAACCTGGTCTGTTTCAGTATCGGCAGGCAGAGCATTGACCGTGAGCGATGGTCGCGAATATAGTCGTCCGCTGAAAACGGGTTCTGACTGGACGCATCGTGCAGGAGAACGCTTGTTTTTGTGCGAAGCACGTAGTGAAACACCGAGCTTGGTAGATCTGCGGTCGTGACGCGCGCCTGTTTCAGGACCACGGTCACGTTGTCACTGCTGGCTATGGCCTCTGCTTCGATTTGATATTTATCGGCTCGCGGAAGAATCAAGAGACCTCGATCGGCACCCGCGTGCTCGATTGCCGCACTCATGAGCGTATTGATTAGCTTCTCGAAAACGATCTCGCCTGACACCGCTTCCGAAACTCTGATTACGGTAGCCAGATCGAGTTGCTCGAAGGGTGTCACTATCGTCGCCGGGGAATCCTTGTCTACTTTGAGGTGCGGATACAGTTCCTCGAGTTGGCAAACCTTTCCGTCGGCTCCCCAGCGCAGGTAGCAGGCCCGCGCGGCCCGCAAATAGGTCGCAGCGATCTTCTCTTGACCGCGCTCTGCGTAGAAACGCCCGGCAATCTCGTTGGCAATGGCCTGGTTGTGCACGAACCCATGTTTGCGGGCCTCGCGGATCGCCTTGTCGTACAGCTCCTCAGCGTTCAGTACGCGGCCCTCCATGCGGGCGATCTCGGCACCGACCAAGGCAGCGCGGTTCTCGAAGTTTTCCGAACAGCGCGCCGCCCATACTTCGAGTTGATTGCGGTGGGCCACAAGAGCCTCAAAATGTTCCTGTTTCTCGTCCGGCGATGCGGAATTCCATGCTGCCGCGTGGCCGAGCGCACTATAGAAGCAATACTCAGCCGTTTCGAAATGTGATGGTGAGGTCCAAAGTAGCTGTTGCGCTCTCAATGACGCATCCATGGCCGAAGCATAATCCGCAGCGAAGATCCGTGCTTGTAACTTACGGACCCAATATCGAAACTCGAGTAGCTTCAAGACCGGATTACTCGCTAAGTGGCGCTCGAATCGAAGCTCATCGAAACCCTCGTGGTTGAAGGAGCCAAACGTCGGAGTCAGTCCGCTAAGCGTCAGAATAAATCCGAGCAGCATGGCGAGATTGTCAACGACGAAACCGAACCGAACCTTCTGCGCATACTCGAAACCCCTCTCGGCTTCCCGCTGCACCTCAGCAAGCGGGTCTCCCGCTGCCAAAAAGTTGGTTATCAAGTGATTACAGCTATAACCCGCAAATGTGATGTCCCCTGTGCGATCAGCAGTAGCAAAGGCGCGACGTACCAGATCACGTCCCTCTAAGACATGTTTTGCCCACGGCATGACAATGTTACCAAAGGACATGTACGTTCGAGCTTGATAGCGCTTTAAGCCGCGCTTTTCTACCAGTTCATAGCCAAGCCGGCCGAAACGAAAGCCGTCCTGATAGTTGCTGAAGCGAGGTCCGGCGATCTGGGCGAACCATACATAAGCGAAGCATGACCCATCGCTGTTGCCATACTCGAGGCTCAGATTCACCATTCGACAAACAACGAGCGACGATAAGTTCTCCTCGATATGCATTGCCGGAAACTCGGCTAATATATCTAGAGTAGCGAGTAAGTCCGGATCGCTCATCAAAGGTAAGTCGACGAGTTCCTCGATTTGTCGACTTCCAAGCTGGGACCAGATTCGATCGTATTCGCGTTGTACTTCGATACGAGTCGGATGAAGTGACCAATCAATGCCTCCACGCTGGAGGTATTCAAGGCATATCTCGAGGCCGCGATCGCTCTGGTCCAAAGTGGTATAAAGCGTGAGCCGCAAACGTGTGACGGCGGCGGTGTCGGGGCCGCTTCTGGCCCGACGCGCCAGCATCGAAAGTCGAGTTTCGGCTGCCACCTTACTCGCGGTCAGTAATTCGCACTCGGCTGTGAGACATTCGATGGCGAAGATGAGCTCGTAGTTGTAGTCCCAACTCTGCTCGGTCAAAAACGCCCGCCCTACGGCGAGATACGACAGCGCTGAAGTATACGCGGTTGAGATCTTCGCGCGTCTACCTGCAATTAGATTCAATTCTGCGACCCGCTCACGCTCCTGATCTGACACTATGAGATGAGAGCCACGATTGAGCTGGTTTACGATGTCGAAGATCTTCTCTTCGATCTGCGTTGGCGGAATGCCGACCGCGAGGAGGCGGCCGATTCGAATATGAGCTTCGGCGCGGGCCGTTTCTGGTATTAGTGAATAAGCCGCTTCCTGGACACGATCATGCAGAAAGCTATACGCGCTTTCGGAGTGGAGAACGAGCCCAACTCGGACCGCTTCCAGGAGATCTCGATGCACTACATCTTTCGAGCCTCCGTAAACCTTCGTAAGTAGTGCGAAATCCGCGCTGTTGCCTAGGCACGCAAGCTGCTGCAATGCGTTCTGAGTTCGAACGGGCAGCCGCGTCAGCTTCCCGACCATGAGGTCCACCACGTTATCAGTGTAACCCTTTGCGCGAATGCGATTTACATCCCAAGACCATCGCGCGTTGCAGTGGTCAAAGATCAGTAACGCCTCCTCGGCAAGCGCATAAATAAACTGGTTGGCGAAGAATGGATTGCCAGCAGTCTTCTCGTGAACTAGTTGCGCCAACGATGTGGCGCGCTCCGGCTCGCAATGAAGGGCGTCCGCAATCAATTGTCCCAAGTGTTCACAGGCCAGGGGCGCGAGGGTGATCTCCTGCACTACCGCGCCAGCTTTGCGGATTGATTCGAGCCTGCGCGTCAGAGGATGGGCGGAGTCCACTTCGTTGTCTCGGTAGGCGCAGATCAACATCATGTACTGCAGGTCCTGCCGGCTCAGAAGATCTTCGAGCAAATCGAGCGTTGCTGCATCGAGCCACTGCAAATCGTCGAGGAACAGCGTAAGCGGGTGCTCTGGCCGGGCGAATACGGCGATGAATCGCCCGAATACCAATTGGAATCGGCGTTGCGCATCCAATGGCGGAAGGACAGGAACCGGAGGCTGTTCTCCGATGATTAGTTTCAATTCCGGGACAACATCGATGATAAGCTCCGCGTTTGGCCCCAACGCTTGGCGAAAGGCATCACGCCAGATGCTCAGCTCCTCTTCCTCCTTGCCGAGAAGCGGGCGGACAAGGCTGCCGAAGGCCTGCGCGAACGTGGTATACGGGATGTCGCGTTTGTATTGGTCGAACTTACCTGAGGCAAAAAGGCCGCGGGGCGGTACGAGCACCTTGTGCAGCTCATTGACGACAGAGGACTTGCCTATACCGGAATATCCGGAGACCAGCACCAACTCTGGTACACCGGTCTTGATGATGCGATCGAAGCAGGAAAGCAACGTGGCGATCTCACGATCTCGTCCGTACAGCTTTTCGGGGATGAGCAGCCGGCTCGGCGTGTCCAGCAGGCCGAGCGGAAAGTCATCGATACGGCGGCGCGCTTCAAATTCCGCCAGGCAGCGTCGCAGATCGCGCTCGACACCGCCGGCGGTTTGGTAACGATCCTCGGGAGTCTTGGCGAGCAGCTTCATAATGATCGCCGAGACGGGCGCTGGGACACCCTCTAGCCGTTCCCCTGGCGGCACTGGCTTTCTGGCAATATGGCAGTGCACCCATTCCATCGGATCAGCCGCCGTGAAGGGCAGAACGCCCGTGAGCATCTGGTACAGCGTGACGCCGAGGGCGTAGAGATCGCTGCGGGCGTCGATCGAGCGGTTCATCCGCCCCGTTTGTTCGGGTGCCATGTAGGCAAGCGTACCTGCGATGGTCTCAGGCGGCTCGGGCGCCTGCCGCTCGCGGGACAGGCGCGATGCGATGCCAAACCCAGTGAGCCGCACGTGTTGATCCGCGCAGTCCACTACAATATTAGCTGGCTTGATGTCTTTGTGGATGAGCCCGCGCTGATGAACCTTGTCCAGAGCAGAGGTAACAGCGATAGCAAGGCGCAAGAAGCGTCCTACCTCCATGGGCCCCCCGAGCAAACGATCGAGCGGCTCCCCGCCACCGGGATCATCGAGCACCAGTATGGTCCGACCGGCGTCGCGCATGAGGGCGAGCGGCCGCGCCGCCCATGCCCCGTCGAGTTCATCTTTCAGCTCGTATTCGTGCGTGAGGCGATCGAGTCTCGCCCGGGCCGAGTGGTCGGCGGCAGGCGCAACAAGTAGCACGGCGAACCGGTTGCCATTGTCGTCCAGTCGCCAGCCGCGACTGAACACGCGCTCGCCGTCCTCCCACAACACCTCAGAGCCGCCGTCCGAGTACGTGACGTTCAGCGACTGCTGCACCATCCGTCAAACTCCGCCGTGGGGGCTTCGGCTTGAAGTCGGCTGATCAAGCTCTTCGCGCGCCACGCGCGCGGCCTCTCTCCGCCTCGAGAAATCGTACTCCATCACCGCAGAAATGCCAGCCTTCCCTTTGTCTTGCCGGGTAGGGCGGACGTAGATCCTTGTTCGTTTAGCACGATTACGAGCGATTTGCCCGGCGCGAGCTGGAACTCGGCGACCCGTTGCTGTACCGCGAGCGCCAGCTGACGCAGCTCACCGACGTTGGAAAGGAAGTCCTTCCGATGCCGGCGTGCGCACTGGCCTCGGTAGAGGCGAGTGCGTCGCAGGGCCCCAGGAGTTCCAACGCAGCTGATCTCAGCCGCCTTCCTGATGGCTTACGCCGTGAACTTTGGCGTGGCGATGTCAACGAATACGTCGGCCTTGAGCGACTTCATCTTGACCGCGTGCGAGTCGATGGTCGACTCAGGCACCTCATAGGCGTCTTCGGCAACGATCATCGACGCAGCCTTGGCGCCGAGGCCATCCTTCAGGCGTTTGAGGTAATCCTTGCCGTAGTCGTCGTTCTGGTAAAGAACGGCGACTTGGCGTTCGGCTTTTCCTTCAAAATATACCTCGCCTAGATCCGCGCCTCGTTTTGATAGTTGGGCGACTAACTTAAAGTGCACGGGAAGTTCTGCGGATTATTCCATTTGGTCGCGCCGGTCTGCACGAACAGTTGCGGCACCTTTTTCGCGTTCATGTATTTCTGTGTGGCGGTGTTGGACGACGTGCCAAGCGCACCGAAGATGAGGAAAACCTCTTGGCTCTCAACCAGTCTGCGCGCCCGCTCGACCGCTTTTAGTGGACTGTAAGCGTCGTCATAGGAAATGAAGTTGATTTTGCGGCCGTTGATGCCGCCTTCGCAGTTGATCTCGCGAAAGTAGGAGGCCTCGGTCTTGCCTGTAGTACCGTAAGCCGACGCCGCTGTAGAGGTGATGTTGCCGATCTTGATTTCGGTGTCGGTTGCGCCGGCATCGTATTTCTTCTGGCAAATACGCTGCCTCCGCTGGCAGCAAGCATTATAATGGCGGTCGAAAACGCCGCCAATCGTCGTGCGACGAAGGACGTCTCGCTGCTCCCTATGAACCAATGAATGTGTCTATCGTTATTGTGGAGCCAGCGCTTCGCCGACCCTGACCCTCGTTATCCAGTGGTTTCCAATGTGCTAGTTTGAAACTCGCACCGGTTATTTTTAGGCTTGGCGCGGGGGCGCGGAACATTAGACCACGCCGCGTTCATTGTGCCACTCTGCGGCGCGGCCTGGTGGGTGAATTTGTTGAGTGAAAGCAAGGTGGAAAGCGCATGAGAGATTTGGCTGGACAGACCGCATTCGTGACAGGCGCTGCCTCGGGGATCGGACTGGGGATCGCGACCGCGCTGTCACAGGCCGGGGTGAAGGTTATGCTCTGCGATATCGACCAAGAGGCGCTGAAAAAAGCGGTCGCGGACCTGAAGACACGGACCGACGTCGATGTCGACGGCGTGAACGCCGACGTCTCGCTCAAAGGCGAACTTCAGGCGGCAGCGGACGCGACCGTCGCGCGGTACGGCAGAATCCACATATTGGTCAACAATGCGGGCGTGGGCGGCGGCGGCACCTATGGTGAGTGGACTGATGCAGGCTGGAACTGGGTCCTCGGCGTCAACCTGATGTCGGTGATCTGGGGCTTCGAGATTTTCGGTCCGCTGATCGAAGCGCACGGCGAAGGAGGACAGGTTGTCTCCACGGCCTCCGTCGCCGGGCTGATTGCGGGACCAAGTTTGGCGTACGATGTGAGCAAATATGGAGTGGTGGCGCTGTCCGAGGGGATGCGCAACGTGCTCGCGCCGAGGAAGATTGGGGTCTCCGTTCTGTGTCCGGGCGTCATCCGCACGCAGATCATGAACTCTCGGCGCAACGTGCCGCAGCGATTTGCTTTGGCTGTCGGCCCCCCTCCGCCGACAGAAGGACCCCGCGCCAACTTCATCAAAGCATTACAGGAGCGGATCAACCACGGCATTGATCCGCTGTATGTGGGCGAACTGGTTCGCGAGGCCATCGAAAACGACTGGCCCTACATTTTCACGGATACCGAGCACGAATCGTTCATCGACGACCGCTTCGCAGCGATCAAGCAGGGCTTCGACCGTATACGCGGGCGAACGCCGCGACACTAGCTCTCGCATCTGCTCACAGCCTGGTGGCCCCCTGCCGACCTGAGCGCGGAGCGCCGTGGAAGTCTGTTTCCGGAAGATGAGGCGACGAAGATCATGCCAGCTGTCGATCAACGGTTGATCCCGGGATTGTCTGACATGCCCACCCTAATGCTGCTTGATCCCGATCAAGTCAATCGAGCCGCGGCAGCGCCGATCTGTTGAAAGACGAATACTGCATTTAGGTCTCCTTGTGCTCGTGGCGGTGCCGCATGCGGGCGGCGGACGGTGGGACTTAGCGCCGATCGCCTGTTGATCCATGTCGGCGCCAATTTGATGGTCTGCCCATGCCGATGGCGCGTGCTACTACTTCGTTGATGGGCCAGCGGGGCTATCAGCCGCCTGCTTTGAGTCAGCAGCGTTCCGTCGGCTCAAGGCGCTCCCTGGACTTGAGGTCCGCTGGGCTAATCTGAGCGCCGGACCCAAGGCGCTGACGGACCGAGAGGCGCACGAACTAGCCTCGCTGAACGGATCCTTGGCTGGATCAGTACAGCGATAACCCCAGTCAGCAGACCAGCTGGCACATCGGGCTCGGCGGCCAGCTCTTCGGCGCCACGCCCGACCGGAGGGAGATCGCGACCGCGACCCATTCCAAGGGGATTCTAGTCACGAACTGCTCAAGATTCGTCTGATACAATGGATTCGGGCGAGTTTAGCCGGCCACGGATCGCGCATTCCACGAGGAGAGACGGATGCGTTTCCCAGAACAGTTGGGAAAAATAGCCGCTCGGCAGACTGACGGTCGAGCGGAGTGTGACGGTATCGACAATCTGAGCGCCGCCCCCACGTTTATGATGCATGCGCCCTCGCGCGTTCACGAGCTTCTCAGCGACGCTGGCGACGTTCGCGTCGGCGCTTCGCTCGCTCTATCGGCTGCGGCAACGCAGGCACCGGCGCGCCAGCCGTTTCTGTTGGGTCCTTCTCAATCGCAGGGTCTTGGCTTCGGTGCGCCTCCATGCGTTCGAGCACGGCTCGCCCTTTGGCAGTGACCCTCTACGGGCCATTTTGACGCTCAACGAGGCCGTCCGAAAAGATGTCCAGTCCGGGCACGCGCGCGGGCAGTCGCTTGGTGCGCTCGGCCCACTCCGGCCGCTGGTGGCGAGGATCGCCACATGCGGTTGAGGTCCGCCACAAAGCGAACCTGTCCGGCTAGCTCACCAAGATCTTCAACACCGTCACCTGCAAGTTCAACCCGCACCTCGCCCGATCAAGGCCACGTGTGTCAGGGCTTTTCGGCCGGTCTCCCGCAGCTTGTCCGGTGTCGTTCGCCGGGTCTTTGGGGCTTCGAGGATCTTGCAGACCAAACTGGGGCCGCAGGGGATCCACAATCCCTGAAACGGAACTCTCCGCGACCGCGAAGAGACGTTCACGTGCTCCCGGCCACTATAACGCGCGGCTATCGACTTCATGGCGTGACGTCATTTCCCATACGCCGCGCGCAATCTCATGCTGACGAGTGTGAGCGGCAACTTACGTCGCCACTCCGAGACCCGAGCAAAGGGTCCACAATCAGGAGACTACAAATGGCAGTGAAGCAGCCGGTTCTTACGCCGCCCCACGGCGGTGAGACGGTGACGTCGAGCGGGGGCTCAATGCACGAGATCAAGGTGGAGAGCAGCCAGACTGGAGGCGAATATGGCACCGTCCTGTGGACGGTGCGGGCCGGGGAGGAGCCGCCGCTGCACACCCACTCGCACGAGGACGAGCTGCTCTTCGTTGTGGAGGGGCAGCTGATCGCGCGAGTCGGCGATGCCCGCATTGAGGTGGGGCAGGGCGCCTACGCGGCTCTTCCCCGCGGTGTGCCGCATACAATAGAGGTGGTCGGCGATCAGGCCATCCTGCTGCTCAGCTTCGTGCCGGGTGGGCTGGAGCGCTTCTTGGTCCCTCGCAAAGGCGAGCAGCTCGATCCGGCTGCTTTCGGCCTGACGTTCCCCTAGGGCGGGGACCGGCCGCGCGGAGCCCGCGGCCGTGCGCCCGCTCGGCCCGGCGACAGGCCGCGCGCGACCCGCGCCGGCCGAGTGCGCCAGCGGTCTCCCGGTTCAAACCAACTAGCGCGCGGAGCGGTGAAATGCGCTAATGCGCCTGGTCGTCTGCAAGAATCCCGCTGGCCGAAGAGTACACACGGGGGACCGACAAGTCGGTCGCGCCGCTGGTGTCTTGCATATTCGTGGCAGCGTCGCCAAGCACCCGAGAAAAAGCCAATAGCCGCCAATTGTCGGAATAGCAGAGGACGATGCAGTGGGACTGCGTTCGCATAGGCAACCGCGGAGCGGAGTTCAGGTGCCTACGGGCATCATAACGCGGGGTTATCAACTTCATGGCGTGACGTCATTTCTCATTCGTCGCGCGGAACTCCATGCTTGGCCGGAACCTTTCTTATGCATCGCACACGGGCTTAACGTGTTGACGCCCGCGCTTTTGAAGCACTCCAAATTAGCGGGACGGGAATCTCTTTGGATCGAGTGCTGTAATTCGCTAATCAATGCAGCCGAATAGGCTAGGGCCGACGGAATGCGCCAAACAATTGGACGTGTACGGCATTCGAGCGCGCTAATGAGCGCGTTCATTGTGCTGATTGGTCTCAGCGGATTAGCGCGCGCTGGCGGCCCCGCCAGCTCGGATGCAAGCTCATGGCGCGAGATCGAGACGAAATACATTTTCGGATTTACCACCGGCTCAGGTATCGGGATTGAAGGCGAAAAGGAGTTCACGACCGACACGATCGGCGGGTTTGGCAAGCGCGGCGGACGCTACAGTGCGACGGAGACGAAGTACGAGTTCGAATTCACCCCGTCTCAATTCGTGCAAATCGAATTTGGGGCGCTTGGATCGACCCATGACATCCGGAATGCTACTGATCTCGACGACCGTCGCCAAGTTGCGTTCAGCGGCGGGTTTGGTGAATTCCGCTACCTTGCGCTTGAGCGGACGTCGAACAACCCGCTGTCGGTGACGCTTGCATTCGAACCGACGGTTCGGCTAGTCGATGAGACAAGTGGTGAGCGGGTTCACAACTACGAATTCGAGACCACTCTCAATGCTGACCTCGAGCTGGTCAGAAACCGGCTCTTCGCCGGCTTCAATCTCCTGTATGAGCCTGAATGCACCCACACCCTGCTTGACGAGACCATCCGGGAAACGAAGCTCGGCGGCTCCGCCGCGCTGTCGTTCCGCCTCACGCCGAACGTCCTCATCGGAGCGGAAGTCTGGTATCTGCGTCATTATGACGACTTCGCGCTCTCGGCCTTTACGGGTGATGCCGTGATGCTCGGTCCGACGCTCTTCGTGCGGTTTACGCCAAAGATGTTCATGACAGCGGCGTGGAGTACGCAAGTATGGGGTCGCGAAGTCAGCAGTCCGTTCTCGCTCAATCTTGCCGAATTCCAGCGGAATCGCGCCAAACTCAAATTCGCCGTCGAGTTCTAATTCCCTCAAATCCAGGGCTCAGAATGTACGTTTTGACCATGAGCAGGAAGCTGGTCTTCGCAACGCTCTGTACGGCTATGCTGCCTTTTTCTACAGCATCGGCGCAGCAGGCGACCGAAATCCAGATCTCCTACTCCAACGGGCAGTTTCAGCCCCGCGAGGTGCGTGCCCCAGCAGACAAGCCTGTCCTGTTCCGGATCAGGAATCTCGAGGGCAAGGCGATGGAGTTTGAAAGCACCTCACTAAGAGTGGAAAAGGTCGTAGCCGCCAAAAGCCAAGGTGTTATCAACGTCCGCCCTCTGAAGCCAGGACGCTATGAGTTCTACGACGATTTTAACGAGAGCGCGCGTGGCGTTCTTGTCGTCGAATAGGCCCACGTCTCGTGCTCGCCGCGCTCATAATCGTTTTCCGGGAGGTTTTCGAGGCTGGCCTCATCGTCGGCATCGTGCTCGCGGTCACGCGTAATGTCGTCCACCGCGGTCGCTGGATTGTCGGCGGCGTGCTAGCGGGAATCGGGGGAGCTTGTTTTGTCGCGGCATTTGCCGGCGGCTTATCGCAGCTGTTCGCAGGCATGGGACAGGAACTGTTCAACGCCGCCATCCTCGGAATCGCCGTCGTGATGCTGACTTGGTACAATGTGTGGATGGCGAGCCATGGCCGCGAGATTGCCCTCGAAATGCGCGCGGTCGGCCACGCGGTGGCCGAGGGCAGCAAGCCGCTAGGGGCACTGGCGGTTGTGGTCGGCGTCGCGGTGCTGCGCGAAGGCAGCGAGGTCGCGCTGTTTCTCTATGGGGTCGGGACCTCCGAAGGCGGCTCGGCCCTGGGCCTTACCTTCGGCGGCTGCCTCGGCCTGTTGCTCGGGGTCGCGGTTTGCCTGCTGACCTATTTGGGCCTGGTGCGGATTCCACCGCGCGCGTTGTTCGCAACGACGACTGTTTTGATCACCCTCCTGGCGGCGGGTATGGCGGCGCAGGCCGTCGCCTTCCTGGAGCGGGCGAACTGGCTGACGTCGCTCGACAGCGTCGTGTGGGACTCGGGCTGGTTCTTATCCGAAGCCAGCATTCCTGGCCGCGCCTTGCACACGCTGATCGGCTATAGTGATCAACCGACGCAAATGCAGCTCATCGTCTACCTTGTAGTTATCGCGGTTACTGGTCTTCTGATGCGGCTGACCTCGCGGGTGCGCGGTGAGAACGCTATCGCACCAGCCTAATGAACGTGAGATGGGTTCACGGCCCGGCGCTTACAATGTAGCTTCGCGCGCGGATAACCGGAAGTTGACGTCTTTCTGGAGGCCGCAACGGCTACATAGGCGCGTGGATGACGTTTACCCAGCCACCCACGACATTCCATGAAGCGGGCGACGGAAGTTCTGGAAAGTCCAAGGAGTTACTCTTCAACGTGGCAAGCTGAGCCGAGTTGAAGCCCGGCATAGTCGCACCGCTGGTTCCCCTTTTCCGCTCGGGCCCTCGCCGGTGTATCAGGAACCTCAATCTGCAACAGGACGGTTCGTGCCCCAGTCTCCGACCAAGCCTTTCAGCGGCGTGCTCTCCGGCGAGCGACAGGCGATCCCGCCGGTCTGGATGATGCGGCAGGCCGGCCGTTACCTGCCGGAATATCGCGAGGTCCGCGCCAAGGCCGGCGGCTTCCTCGATCTCTGCTTCAATCCGGAGCTGGCCGCCGAAGTCACGCTGCAACCGATCCGCCGGTTCGGCTTCGATGCGGCGATCATCTTCTCCGACATTCTGGTGATCCCCTATGCGCTCGGCCGCTCGGTGCGCTTCGAGGTCGGCGAGGGTCCGAGGCTCGAACCGCTGGATGATCCCGCCAAGGTCGCGACACTGGCGAAGCAGGCCGACTTCGGCAAGCTCGCGCCGGTGTTTGAGGCGCTCAGCATCGTGCGCGGCGCGCTCGCGGCAGAGATCGCGCTGATCGGCTTCTGCGGCGCCCCTTGGACGGTCGCGACCTATATGGTCGCGGGCCACGGCACGCCCGACCAGGCGCGGGCGCGGATGATGGCCTACCGGCATCCGGAGGCCTTTGCGAAAATCATCGACGTGCTGGTCGACAGTTCGATCGAGTATCTGCTGGCGCAGCTCGCCGCAGGCGCCGATGTGCTGCAGATCTTCGACACCTGGGCCGGCGTGCTGCCACCCGCCGAATTCGCGCGCTGGTCGGTCGAACCGACGCGGCGCATCATCGAAGGCGTGCGCGCCAAGGTGCCGGACGCAAAGATCATCGGCTTCCCGCGTGGCGCTGGCGCGCAATTGCCTAGTTACGTCGAAGCCACCGGCGTCAACGCCGTCAGCATCGACTGGACCGCGGAGCCGGCCTTCATCCGTGAGCGCGTGCAATCACGCGTCGCCGTGCAGGGCAATCTCGATCCGCTGGTGCTGATCACGGGCGGCACAGCGCTCGACCGCGCGGTCGAGAACGTGATGGCGACTTTTTCGCAAGGCCGCTTCATCTTCAATCTCGGCCACGGCATCCAGCCGGAGACGCCGATCGCCCATGTGAAGCAGCTGCTGAGGCGCGTGCGGGGCTGAAGAGAGATTCTTCCTTGCGGCGCATCCTTCGAGACGCCCGCTTGAGGCGAGCTCCTCAGATGAGGACCAGTTTTGCGGAGAAAAGCCAAGGCGCCGAAATACAAGACCCTCGTGGTGAGGAGCGCCGCCTTACGGCGCGTCTTGAACCATGATGCCGTGGAAACCGACTGCCTTCACCGAAAAAACGTGAAAACAACGCCATGCAAGGTAGAAATCATTGAAGGATTTCGTCTGGAATGGCCCTAAGTCCCACAGTGACCAATGAACTCGCCGCGAGCGTAACCGCATAGGCAACAACTGTGTGTAACGAACGAGCTCCGCTGAGCTCAGCGGTTATTTCGGTCAACGTTCCGCATCCTCTCGGTTCAAGGCGCTCAAGGATATTCTCGAGCACATGCGCGCTGCCGACCAGAAACTCTTTTCGTGCTCGGATGCTTCGAGCGACCCGCCACGCTCTAGGCGATCGAGTGCGTTCCTCCGCTGACAAGCAAGCGCCCAGCGGGATAGAACGCGCCGCTGCAGCCGGTTGGTGGCCCAGCTCGCAGTCAAACTGTAAACCAACGGGTTGCAGAGCGCGCCACCGAACTCGCTGTCCACCTGACTGAGATCGGGAGCCGAAGAAACCTCATTCCGGCCGCCGCAGTTTTTCAGCGTGAATCGAGCAAAGTGGAGCCGTCGTCTCAAAGACGAACACCATAAACCTTCGTATCGTTCCGTGCCCCCTTATTGGTGTCCGATGATTACCTATGTCCGATTGAGCTGCTGGCCCCGATGGTCTTAGGCTGCATGTGTTCGAACGCACACGAGTTTATGAAGTGCGATGAGGAAACAAGAGGATCGAGGAACAACTGTACTAAAACCAGAAGGAGACTGCGATGCCCTATTACTCCGAAACTCCTAAGTCTGGCAGAGCCGCACGATGTGCAGTTTGTGACGGCACGTTTGGTCTCGTCCGGCACTATTCGTGGCGAACCGGGCTATGTTCCAAGAAATGCGTCGATCGCTTCAGAGCTCGCAGGGAAAGTGACCGCGATTGGGTAAGCTGGCTCCCCATCGCCTTCAACCAACTGCCAGAGAAACGACCGGGCCCATCGTGACGCTCCGGAGCTCGCAACGCGGCACTGTGTATTTGGAAGCAGGGCGGACTTTGCTCCGCACGGCTCAAGCGGTGATTGACTCAGTGATTGCGGCCCGGCTCAAGTCCCTTGCCGACGACTACCAGTCGCAGGATGAGAGCGTTCGCGTCTCGACCAACCCAACGGCATCGGCTCGATCGGTTGCCAACAACTGAGGTGAGTGGCGTGCACTACCTGACGGGCTGCTTGATCGCTCTTCTTCGGAAGAAATCGAGGCGAGCTTTCGAACGTCCGGCGCGCGACCCGGTCACGAGCAGTTTTATTGAACCGCCCGCGCACGGCTTCAAAGTTGGAGCTCAGATAGTAGATGTGAATGAAATGAGTATGGTCATATCATAGCGAAGCTGGTTCACGAGGCAGCTTTTCGGAGCGAATATGGGCGAAGTCATTGCGTTTGTCCCAAAATCTGAGCGCGAGCGAGTTCGCCTAATTCGAGAGGCTCGCGCGATCCACGACGGTATTTTCCCGCCGGAGCAGCAGGACAAGGTACTGACAAGTCACGAAGTGGGCGGCCCCCCCGGTGACGAGGGCGAGTTCTCATGATCAAGATCATCGCCGTGCTCTGTAGTCTTTCCTCTCCGGCAAATTGCCACGAGCAAATTGTCACCACCTCAGACTTCGCCGAGGTCTCGATGCAGTCCTGCCTGATGGGCGCGCCGCAGCTCGCCGACTGGATGAACCAGCATCCGGCCGAGCGTTTGGCCGCATGGCGCTGCGTAATTGGAAAACGGGATGGCAGGGGCGCTTAGAAGGCAGCGTTCGCTGGCCGTCCTCCGAGAATCCGGCGAACATGCTTTCCGCCAATGCAGGAGCGAAGACAACTACGCTGTGCGCTTATCACGCCAGTTGTGAGCACGACGGAACGAAGCTAATCGGCGGTTCTTTTTTAGGACCTCCCCCCAATCTCGGCGGCCCTAGCGATGATCATCTCCCGCTTGCAGTCTGGGTTAAATGGCACCGGGGGCTCAGACGCCCCATTTTGGGCCCCTGGGCAATGGGTCGGAGGTAAAGTTGATCGCCGGGGCAACCGGCCGGCTTACCACCGCCCAACTCTCTGGCTAGACGCCGCGACAGTTCACCAACCGTGTGGCGGGATCGGAGCGAGATGATCGGCTTGCGCAGCAATTCCTCTCGCCACGGCGCCGGGGCCAAAGTCCTGCATTGGCTGACCGTCATGCTAGTTCTCGCCGCTTATGTGCTGAGCACCGGCGACGGCTATTCGCTCTATTCCGCGGCCGCGGACGGGCTCCGCAGGGTTCATGAGGCGCTTGGGGTCGTCCTGTTCATTGTTGTCGTGCTGCGGCTGCTATGGCGCTTGATCGAGACTACGCCCGCGAAGCAGCCGATGCTGCCATGGATGGCTGCGGCCGCAAAGCTCGTTCACTTTGCGCTTTATGCGCTCCTCATCGCGATTCCGGCAACCGCGGTGCTCGGCACTTGGCTGGAGGGGATTCCCGTCACCCTTCCCGGATTCGACATCGCCCCCTTGATCGCGAAGGCGCATGGACTGGGGCAGCTGATCATGGAAATACACACCACCCTCGGCAACGCCATCCTCTGGATTGCCGCTGTGCATACAGCCGCGGCTCTCTTCCACCACTTCTGTCTGCGCGACGACGTTCTTCAATCGATGACTCCGGGCGCATGAATGATTATCTTGCCGCTTAGATCAAGCCATGGCCGCGCAAGTAGAGAGAACATTTTGAAACCCTGCCGCCCGCAGCTAGATCGACAGCGAACGCGTTTGACGGAACCTACCACGGTCGCATTCGAGCAGTGACGCGTGCTGCGGGTGTGGACGCCGTTAATAATGTCAAACGGTCGCGCGCTCTTTTCGGAGCGACAGGAGGGCGCCGACTCGGCCGTCACTCTGGTCTTGAGGACTAAATCGGCTTCGAATTGTAAGGGCAGGGCTGTTGTCTAGGGTCCTGGACGCTGGGTCAGAGCTCAGCGCTGGCGCGCATAACCGGCCGTCGTCCAGGCGCTTCGATCGGGTCCGGCAAATTTTCTGAGCCAGACCCGACAGCAGAGTCAACGTGATCTTCAATCGCGATCTGGTGATCGAACCCTAGCAGTGACGGAGAGCAAAATGAACATCGGCGCCGAAGAGAGCTGAGCCGGTGACAATGAGGGTAAAACGCTTCGGCTGCCGTTTACTGTCGTTTAGAAAACGTGCCGAACTGCCAAAGTGCGAGGGCCCTCATACCTTGATCTGAAACTCGCTCGTTGCTCCGATGCCGACCCGATTTACGGCGGTCCATCGGTCGCTTTGACGAGCGCGAAGGCAGACTCGAGACGGAGATGCATAGCCTCCGACGTGAGGAAAATTCACAAAGAGCCGCAACCTGAACTCCTGGAACATCTTCTTCTGGGCGGGAAGGCCGCAACCCACCACGACGATCGGCCACGCTTGAGCCGGCCGCCTTTCCGGAGGAGGCTCTCGGGCGACGGGGTGGTCGATGCATGCTTCACGTGGCTGAATAGCTCGACGCTTAGCAAGCCGGCGCTGATGCAGCATCCCGGGACTTGCATTCAAACGCGGCGCAAGGTTTGCTACACGGCGCGGAGGGCCTCATGCCTAACCCGCTGTGCGCGTGTGCAATCCCGGACGCCTCACGACCGGCTCTTCAGGCGCGTCAAAGATTGACGTCGTGAGCAGGACAGCGGCAGCGAGGATCCAGTAATACGACGCGTCGAGCCAACCGAATTTGAGGGCAAAGGGTAGGATCACAAATACCACCCCAAGGGCGCGATCGAGCCGAAGGTGCAGCCAGTAGGGGATGATACGGACGAGACCGGTGGGATGGTCAGTTGCAGCGGCCAAGAGCAGCGCGGCAACACCTACGACAACGGAAAGCCACATCGCGAGTGGTTCGCTCTGGCCCAGGTTCAGCACGAATGGCGCTGCGATCAGGACGATCGCGGCGGGATAGTCGATCAGGTAAGCGTGGACAGATTTGGTGATGAAGCGGAACGACATCGTGACTCCTACGTGCTTTGTTGCTCGTGCCGCCGTATGCCAGCAAGCACTCTGCACAATCGTCAAGGGTCAGCCCATTAGACACACAGGAAACCTATGACGGTACGCCAAGCATTAAAAGTGCCTGGTCGTTATGGTTTCCATTCCACTCGCTCGGGGCACGCCGCCAGAGGCGTTAAGCTCGTCATGTCCGATGCCCACGAGGGCATGAAGGCCACCGTAGCAACTCTGCTCAAATCCAGCTGGCAGCGCTGCTGTTTCGACTTCATGCGCAATGCATTGGCGCATGCCGCAAGACCGGACGGCGCGTCGTCTCCGGCTTCCAAACCATTTGCCGGGGACGATGCCGAAGCTGCCAAAACGCAGTGGCGCAAGGTCGCCGATCAGTTCCGCCACAAGCTGCCGAAGCTTGCGCCTTTTCGAGGCGGCGGAGACCGACGTGCTCGCCTACACGACCTCCCGCCGCAGCACCGGACCATGCTGCACTCCACCAACCCGATTGAGCGCCTCAACGGCGTGACTCAACGGCGCACCGAGGTGGCCGGCATCTTCCCCAACGAGGACGCCGTCGTTCGCCACATCGGCGCGATCCTGCTCGAACAAAACGAAGAATGGGCGGTCCACTGTGCCCGTTATGACAATGGAAGCAGTCGCGCCGTTGCGCGATGATTCGAGCGTCAGCCTCACGGCTCTCGTCAGCTGACCTGCCCGGCTCTCGCCGACAACGCGGTGATCCACCGCCAGCTAAACCACGCCACGGAACGCAATGGGCACATTGGGGTGCGCGGATCGTAGCGGATCGTATTTCCACTTCGAAGGGCTCGCCGTGCTGGATCGGGATGCCGGGACGAACCAATCGATTTGCAGCACGGGTTTCGGTCAACATTAAAGAAGGTGTGTGGGGCCCCCAACGGGGGTTATTGCTTCCAATCTGCTGCGCATCGCCGAATAACCGCTTAAACAGCGCCACAGTGCCGGATGTTGAGCAGCGAATCACTGACCTCGAATGCCAGCATCTACGGCACCACAGCGCCACTCTTGCTATCTTGAGCGCCTGCTGGTGTAGCCCGCGCGACAGGCTGTCATCCCGCCGATCGCGGCAGTTCCGAGCTCCGCAAGTAGCTTGCCCCCCAGCACAGAACATCAGCATCGTCGGTCATTGGGTTTGCTCTTTTGACCCGCTAAGACGAACCGATTCCCGCCTGCGGGTCCGCATGTTGAGGTTCGTTCTCTGGGCGGCGCTCACCTCGGGCGCGTTGAGAGCTGAGGTCGTCAGCAAGACTGCTGCGGCGAAAACCCAGGAATAGCCGGCGTCTGGCCCAGTGACATGGAAAGCGGAGGGGGCAGTGATGGAGATCACACCCAATGCGCGGTCCACCCATTGTAGCGAGGCACGGATGAATCCGACTAGCGTCGTCGAGTGGTCCGTGAATGCCGACAGCAGCAGTGAGACGCGGGTCACCACCGAAAGCCAAAGCGCGACGGGACTGCTCTTGCCTACCTTGAGCAGGAATGGCGCAACAATTGAAACGACGGCGACAGGACGGTCGATTAGGTACGTGCGGATAGATTTTGTGATGAAGCGGAATGACATGGCGGAACTCCTGCATGCTTGGGCTGCGAGATCGAGTTGTCGGGACATCGAAAATAGGGGCTTGTGATCTGGGCGACCCGTGCTGCCACCAAATATCGATAGGGCGTATAAAGAGCCTATTCCCGTCCGCGCGAGGTTAGAAATGTCGGATCGTTATCGTTTTCATTATCTCCAGCCGCTCGGTCTAAAGTTTTCAGACGCCAGGGCCCCCCCGCGCGGGCGGTTAGACCAGCGCTCGAGTAGAAATCTCTTCCACTAGAACGCTCCCGGGTTGCCACGCTAAGTCGTGCGAACCTAGCACCGGCGGGTTTTGAGCAAATCTCGTTCTGAACGCGTGTTCACAGTTGATCCAAAGTCGCACTCTTTTTGTAACCGGCCAACTCCGGGCGCCGCCATCGTCGATCAGAAAATGCCGCGTGAACTGCAACTTGCTCGAGGCAACCAGCGGGTCAGCCGCATGCCACATCGGCCACCGCGGGCGCAACGCCGCTAGCGACAGCCGTGGCGCCGGACCAGATGCTTAACGCACGGGCTCTCTTATCAGTGGGCAATCGCTGCTCGTGCACCGAAAGGCCGTCAGGCAGGACCAAGCCTTCGCCCAAACTTTGCAGTGACCGGCCGACGATGAGCCGGCGCGGAGCCAACCACGGTGGCGCCGAGGCATGGAGATCGGCCCCGCGAGGAAGGTCCGCGCAGTTCGGCGTTCTTCAGTCAATGCACTTGGAACGGCGACAGGGCCATGCCCGCCAAACGCCGCGAGGGGACCATCATGACGGCGCTGCTGACGAAAATAAGACAGTTGCCCACGCTGCATGCGGAGAACACGTTTGTGCTGTGCCCGACGGCCTAGGCTTTTAGAGCCGCAGGCGGTGGTCGGCGGTCATCAGGGACGCGCTGCTCACGACGTAATCCTTCAGGTTTAAGTCGAGCGCTTCGCGGGCGCGAGTTCATTGGCCAACAGCTTGAAGCCGGGCCGCCGCATCCGTTGACAAATCACTCTCTCGGCATCAATGCAACCTCAAGCGGACTCTTCCTAAGCCGCTATCGCTTCCGGCCCCAGCTGCAATGCTAACG
>NZ_JBVVPB010000058.1:0-19646 GCF_055807435.1 Bradyrhizobium sp. Ken51
CTAAGGGCAGGGCGGATTGCTCTCCGTGAGCCCAAGGCTTCGTTCCGACGAGCGGCGCTGCTAGGCTTCGTCTCGTCTGTAAGTTTCCGGCTCCGTCGACAGGGCTGGGAAAACTGCGGCGAAATGGCGGGCCGTGCGTACGGCAAAACCGTGTGGTCCTTGCTGCAAGCGCTTTTTCCGGCCTGTTGAAGGCGGGGAAAGTGCCTGAAACTAAAGGCATAGTTCGATTTCTGCCGCACTAACGAAAGGCCCGCCCGAACCTGCCGGGCCCTATTAGGCCCTAGTTTCATATGCAGCCCTTTGGGCGAGAGCTGTGGCTGCGCTCGTTCCGGTCGAGCTGCGCCCGGTAGCCGGACAGATCGCGGCGCGGGCCTGCTGGATGCGCTGGCGCGGCCTGCCCTGGGCGCCCGGCGCTGTCGGCGCTGCACGGCCTTCCTGCGGCCTCGACGCTGGCGTCGAAAGCCTGACGGCGTGCCGACGTCTGCCGCCTCTCTATCGCCCATCGCGATGTTTGGCGCGGTTCTCGATATTGGCCGCTCTCGATAAGCTGTTGATGTGGATCAATGCGAAGCGCCCACATGGGGATGCCCTTCCCTTGGCAGGGTTCATCCGGTCCAAGGGAGATTTGACATGAGTGCAATCACCAAGTCGGAAATGGTTTCTCGCCGAAAGGTTGTTTCCTTAGTGGGATTGGCTGCTGCGTTCGGCTTCGCGGCGGCTCCCACGGTACTTGCCGTCTCCGATGCTGAGGCCCAGACAGTAGGCATGGAACGGCGTCAGGACCGGCGTGAAGGGCGGCATCAGCGGCGTGACGACCGTCGCACGGGGCGCACCGAACGACGTGAGGAGCGGCGCACAGGTACGGCTGCTGGCGCGGCTCCAGCCGGTACAACTACCGGCTCAGCTAAGTAACCTCACTGGCCCGGCGAAGTCAGGACGGTACGAGCCGGTGCTCGTGCCGCGGATGTGCACGCATGACCGGACCCGCGCAGATGCCATGTACCGGCGTCTAACGCGCTTGGCTAACGTATGTGGCCTCGCCGCCGATCAGGTGGTCTAGGTCGGCCCGGTCGTGCGGACTGAACCGGCGCTGCTTAATTCGAGAGTAACGAGCCTTGCCAAAAGGGTCGCGGGATAAAGATGGCCAATCACGCTTTCGATGTTGCATAGACCTTTGACGCGCCGTCCCGTACCCCTTGGGGATTGGTCCATGCGGCGGCGGGAATTCGTTACGAATCTTGGCCGTGCGACAACAACGTGGCCGCTAGAAGCGCGCAGGTAAGCGCATGCGGCGCGTCGGTGTGGTCGCGGCCACCACCGCGCCGGACGATGCGGGAAGGTAAGAGCGTGGGACTACAGGAGGTAAACATGGCCGAGCCTAATCGCAATGGGATTTCCGCGCGATTGTGGCGGCTCCCTGGGCAGTTGCTGCTGGCGCTGATCAATGCGACAGCGATTCTGGTTATCGTCGCCGCGATTCTTGCGCTGGTCGCAATTGCGCGCATCGACCATTTTGCGGAAAACGTCGTCGCAACGATGACTGAGGCCGTATTGTCGAAAGTCGATCTGCCGCCGAAAGACGTGCTAGCGAATCTCCGAAACCTGACGGCAGAAGTCCGCACGCTTGGCAACGAGCTTCGGGAGATTAAGGCAGGAGAGCATCCAGCCCTTCAATCCGAGATCACGCAACTGAAGGAGGCGCTGACCGTCCTGAATGTCAGCGTCGACCGGCTCGGAAGCGCGAGATCGATCCTCACCGACGAAGCGATTGGGCAATTGGGCCGGACGGTCAGCGACGAGCTTATGAAGCTAAGAGACTGCTCTTCCAGCACTCGCCAAGCGGCGCCTCACCGCACCCTCAAAAACAAGACAGTCGAAGCCTGGGAGACCGCCGGCCCTCTAAAGCTGGCCATGAAAATTGACGTACCGCCGCTATGAGTCTCACAAGCGGTCTTTGGCTTCATGACCTCTCGCTGCCCGGTGGAAGCGGACATCGGTGCCCTTTCAGCCTGAGGCATGCCGCCGTCGCCCTTTGCCCCGCGCCCGGTTCGGATTGAATTCATCGACCGCATGCTGCCAAGCAACAATCTCATCCTCAAACCAAACCCGCCGGTTTGGTGAGATGTAGGTCGATCTCGGAAAACGGCCCAACTTTTCCAGCCGGAAGAGCGTCGTTCTGGAAACCGGGACAATCTCAAGGACCTGCTTTTCGTTGAGCATGCGTCGAGGTTCGGAATCCCCCCGCGCGCGATCGGCTCTCGCGGCTTCCACTTGCTTTGTGGCGGTCATCTGGAGCACCACGCAATGTCTTGGTGTTTCGTCTTTTTGCCGCAGCATCTCGCCGTCGTCCAGCACAAGCGGGTCGCCGTTGCGCACCGATCTCGCGGCAATTGCCAAAAACATCAGGTCTAGTCACGTCTAGCTTTTCTGCAAAAAGTCGGTGCGAACGATTTCAACGCGTTGCGCATATTGTCGCTGACGGTGAACGTCTAGCTTTTCTCTACGCGTCTAGTCATTCAACAGAGCGGGGAATCTCGCGCTTTGGCGCGGGACCGCGTAGTAGGCTGCACGAGTTTTCGTTGCTGTTTTGACGCAACGTTGCCAGCGTTGGGCATGCTGATTTGCCAAACCTGGAGATCGTCATGAGCAGGAAGATTCAAGAGACCGGCGCCATTCCCAAAAAGGGAGTTCGCGTCGCGCTCTCACTCGATCATGAGCAACACGAGCAGTTGCGCCTCATCGCTTACAGTGAGCGTGCGACGATCCAGAAGCTTTTGACGGAAGGTTTTGAGCTGATGGTGGCGAAGCGCGCGACATCCGAGAAGTTGTCGAAGCCCGCGCGCTCGACGCGTCGCGCTGAAGCAGTCCCCGCTTAGCAAATCGGCCGCGCAGCGGGTACTGCGCGACCGACGGCAGGCATCATTCATAGGGTCACCGAACACGGCCCTAATACCACGCCCGCCGAATGGTTCCTAGTGCCCGCCGCGCGACCTCACCTAAACAAGAGGTCCGCCCCAATGATAGTCGACGACAACACCTATCCGCAATCTATTCGCGTGGCCATTCATCGCGCCCGCGGCGGCCAGTTCGTAACCGCGATCGATGGTCAGGAAATCTGCCGCTCTCTCAACCCGACGATCTGCGCGGCGCTCGTGTTGTTCAGGGCCGGTTACCCCCTCGCGACTGAAGTCGTCTTCGAGCATGACGATGGCGATGATGTCATGACATTGGGTCAGGCGATGTCATGGCGCGAACGAGGATTGGGTAAGGTGCTGTCGTTTGAAAAATATGGGAGGTCCGGATCATGAGCGACACTTCGGGCGTGACACCTCTCATCCCAAACCGCGAAATGTTGGCGCAGTTCACCGACTTGATGTTCAGGAACGCCAAGCCGGACGGCGTGGTATCGCTCCGTGCATTTCCCGACAATACCAACGGCAAAAAAGCGAAAGCGATCTTCGTCGAGGGAATCCGCATCAACGATCCACAGTTCCTTGACGTAGTCACCGAGCGCGCGAGTCAGGCAGCGAACTGGGATCAGTCCGCCGTGTTCTGTCCGCCAATCGCGACATTTCGGAATCATCAGAACGCCAAAGCCGACAATATCAGCGAAGGGCTGGTTCTTTCCGTCGAATGCGACCAGACCCCGCAGGCGGCGCGCTCCAACTTGGAGGCGCTGCTAGGTCCGGCGACAGCAATCATTGCGTCCGGCGGCGAATGGACCAATCCCGGGACCGGCGAAGTCGAGCAAAAACTCCATCTACATTGGAGGCTGAGACAACCGACCTCAACCGAGGCCGAGCACGAGCTGCTTCGCGAGCTGCGCGAGCGGGCGACCAAGCTGGTCGGCGGCGATGCCACCGCGATCTCGATCGCACATCCGTTACGCTGGGCGGGCAGCTGGCACCGCAAGCGCGAGTCGCGGCTGGTTAATCTGGTTGCGTCCTCGGACAATGAGATCGACCTGGTCGAAGCGCTCGACATCCTGCGCGACGCGACCAGCGCGCTTGAATGCGACGATGCCAGCGTGAAGCAGACCGGTAAGCTGCCCGCCAACAATTACGCAGCGGTGGCCCAGGCGCTCAATGTCATCCCGAACAAAGAGCTGCATTGGGACGACTGGAATCGCATCGGGATGGCGATATGGGCCGCAATCGAGGGCTCGGAGATCGGCCGCAAGTCGTTTCACAAATGGTCAGGTCGGTCATCGAAGTACGACCAGAAAGAAACCGACGCTCGGTGGGATCACTACAAAACATCTCCGCCGACGAAGATCGGGTTCGGCACGCTGGTCTATCTGGCGCGGCAACACTCGCCCGGCTGGAGCTACAACAAGGTCACCGCGCCGAATGCAGCGAATTCTCCGAATAGCGCGCAGTCGATAACTCCCGACTGGCGCGAGAAGAAAGGTTCTATGCCCATTCCATCGATGCATAATGCGAGACTGGCGATCAAGGCAATCGGTGTCGAATGCTCCTACGATACGTTCCATGAGAAGCTCTTGTTCGGCTACAAGGACGACAGCACCCGGCACGTCGTCGCGCAGTTTCTTGGCGAGGTCAGTGATCACGGCGTCATGAGCCTGCGGCGGGTGCTGTCCGATCGTTTTGGCTTTGATCTCACGGAGAGGCATGTGAGGGATGCCATCATCTCGTTGGCGCTGGAGCATTGCTTTGATCCGGTCGCCGACATGCTCGATCAGGCCGAAGCCGATTGGGATGGCGTGCCTCGGCTCGATCGCATGGCTGCGGACTATCTGAATTGCGAGGACACGGCACTGAGCGCCGCGTGCGTTCGCAAGGCCATGATCGCCGCTGTCGCCCGCGTGCGACATCCGGGATGCAAGTTCGATACGGTGCTGGTGCTGGAATCACCCGAGGGGTGGAACAAGAGCACGGTCTGGCGACTGCTGGCCGGCGACGAAAACTATTCCGACGAAAGCATCATCGGCAAAAACAGCCGCGAGGTACAGGAGCAACTCGCCGGCGTCTGGATTCATGAAAATGCCGAACTCGCCGGCATGAGGAAAGCGGAAGTCGAAACGGTCAAGGCGTTCGCGAGCCGCACCGTCGACAGCGCGCGGCCGGCCTATGGGCGGTTCCTAAAAAAACAGCCGCGGCATTCGATCGAGGTCGGCACCACCAACGGCGACGAATATCTGCAGTCGCAGACCGGCAACCGCCGGTTCTGGCCAATGAGAATTCTCAAGGCGATCGATCTCGACAAGATACGACAGGACCGGCTCCAGCTGCTCGGTGAGGCCGCCCATTACCAAAGCCAGGGCGAGGCGCTGACGATCGACGAAGCGATGTGGTCCGATGCCGGCGCCGAGCAGGAGAAACGCCGCGTCAAAGACCCGTGGGAGGATGTACTGGCCGGTCTCCCGGCGACACCCAAGGGAAGCGCGTATTTCAACGCGAACACCACCCCTCAAATCATTCATCTGGTCGGAGACTTCCAACGCGTCGCCACGGCGACGCTTCTAGCGCACATCCTCAATGTGCCGATCGCCCTGCAGACGACACACCACACCATGCGCCTCGCCAACGTCATGAAGCAGCTGGGCTGGCAGCGCAGTGCGAACGGCAAGGTCGTCGTCGACGGCCAGCAGGTGCGCGGCTACTTCCGCGCGGTGTCCAAAGACGAACCTGAATATCCGTCGGCCTCATCTGTGCGAGGTGAAGAAGCCGAGAAAGCTAAGAGAACCGGGAGAGCCCCGCTATTTTAGCATGGTTGTTTGTCTGATGTCGCCAGAGCGATAGCCGACTAGCCGGCCTAAGCCACCCCAAAACCTATTTTCCAACACTCTGCTGGACAATCGCGGTGGTGCCGCGAGGCCCCTCCCTCCAACGCCGGGAGGCGGGCTGTATAATTTTGCAGACTAGTCGGCTAGGTCGGCTAGGTCGGTTAGGTTGTTCTCCCACAGTCAGAACTCGAATTGTGCGATGCCGGCTTTTTTTTAAAAAGGTCGGCTTTCAGGGCCTGGTCGGCTACGCCAGTGGGTGGTGGCAGCCCGCCCCGGGTCGCGGTCGTGAAATCCGGAAAATCGCAAGGTATGTTTGCCGTGCATGGATGACGCGGTCGATCGCGACGAACCATGGTCGTGGTGTTGCTGTTGCCGGTGGCACCGCAAAGGTCAAGCCGGCTGAAGCCTCGCCAAGATGGGCGTGAAGGAGTAGCTTTTAGCCTCCGACCTACGTTTCTTTACTGAAAAAGGAAAAGCTGGAATGCCACGGCCGCCCGAGGATTTCGTTCTATCTAACTTGCGCGAACCGATCACAGGTAAGGCGAAGCGGCTCAAAAACCTCGAAACGCGCAAAGGCCAAGGCCGCCCGAAGGGCGCGTCATCGAAGATCGTGCGCGATTTGAAGGAGGGCTTGATCGAATCCGCCGTTCAGCACGGCCGCGACGGCAGAGGCAAAGATGGCCTAGTGGGCTTCTGCATCCATCTCGCCGTGAATCATCCGAGGTCGCATGCCGGTCTGCTTGCCAAGCTTCTGCCGCTGCATGTCTCGAACGACAGCCCTAGCGCTGCTTTGGTCGGCACAATCAACATCCTCGGAATTCCGCACGATCAAACGCACGACGGCCGGATCATGTCCGAGCTGTCGCCATCGTTCGAGCGCGAATCGCGCCCGCCGATGCGGGTGGTCGAGTCCGCCAAGGTCGAGCCGGGTGAGGATTGATGGGCCTGCGCTTATTGCCGACCCATCTGTTCGAGGAGCCGCGCGATCTGCGCAGCATTCCAAGTGCCTCCGCGTGCGGTCGAGATACCCTCGGCATTCAGGCCCGCCGCAATGGCCCGTAGCGACGTAGCGCCGCTTTCCTGGAGCCTCCGGACCGCTGGCGCCAGATCAGCGGCCCGTGCCGCGACGCGCGCTTGGATGGCCTCCGCAGCAGCCTTATGGGCACGCCGCGATGGCACCTGACCACGGTCGCCACCGAGCGGTTTCTTTGAGCGAGCGAGCGCGGCTTTCGTCCTACTGCTGATGAAGCCGGCCTCAAGCTCGGCAACGGCGACCATTTGCGTCAGCATGAATCGGCCGGTGGCCCCTTCAATCTGCGGCAAATCGGCAAAGCGCACATCGACTCCGGCCTCCAACAATCGACTCAAGAACGCCACCGAGCGGGTTAAGCGGTCAACCTTCGACACCACCAGCGGACACCGATGCAGACGCGCTGCGGCGAGTGCTGCGTCGAGCTGCGGCCTATCGGAACGCTTGCCGCTTTCGTGCTCGGTGAACTCGCCAACGATCCGCCACTTACCGCCGTTCAAGTAAGTCTCGACAGCCTGCCGCTGTGCGGCCAGACCGAGTCCGCTGCGGCCCTGTCGCCTGGTCGAGACGCGATAATAAGCGACGAACTTGTCGTGCGATGTCATCTTGATACCTCTGTCACAAACCAGTCAACGAGCGTTGACCGATATGTGACAGTCGATAAGAGCCGGGTCAACCCGTTTCCGGTGAGATCACCTAGGGAGGGGGGAGGCCTTGTACCTCTTAGGGCCCGGAAATTGGAGGGCGGGCACGACCTCCCAAATTTTTCCAGAAATTTCCCTGTTGCAGTACAGCGCGCGTATCACGCCCATCGTGCACCGAGTTCGCTTGATCTCGCCGCAGCCATGATAATATCCGTGCGGTCAAAGTGGTTCGCGGCGGACGCGACGTTGCCCAACCACCGGGCCCGGCTTCTCATCGCCGCACACCGGAGGACAATGATGGCGACGCGCAAGGAAGTTCCGCAACGCGGTTCGTTCGTCATTGCCGACGGCGGCCGTGCCGTGATTCATGACAAGCGCAGTCGGATCGGCAAAGGCCAGTTCATGGTTTCGACGCCGCGGACATCCGACCTCAGACTCGCACAGCGTTATCCAGAAATGGCCGGCATGATCGAGGCCGCAGGCCCGCTCTATGGGCCGGAGTTTGAGCGCGAGCGCAATGAGGTCCTTGAGTTAGCGCGCCGGCTGCGGGCGGTCCGTCTTGATCTTGAATCCTCCACCCGGAAACGGAAATGATGATCGGCCGCGAGCTGAAAGCGAAACATCGGCAGCTGTGCGAGCGCCACAAATTTCGCACCGTGCCGCGCGAGGTGCTCGCTCTGCTCTCGCCCGTCGCCGGCCCGCAGATCGTCATTGGCCGAGCCAGCTCGACCATGGTCGATTTCGAGCGGATGAGCTTCGCGCACGGCGCGCTGCACTTCGGCACGCTGCCGCCGCTCTATCTCCGCCACGACACCAGCCGCGTCGTCGGTCGCATTCTCGATCTGGCTTACCATGCTGACGGATTGCATATCCGCGCGGAGGTTACTGACCTTGAGGCCGCGCGGATGCCGGCGCTCAGCATTGCCGCCACCGTGCTCGCCTCCGAGGTCATCAACGAAAACAGCCCGAGCGGATTCCATTTCATCATCACCGGCGCGCGGCTTGACGAAGTGTCTCTCACCGACCGGCCGAGCTGCTCGACCGCGCTGATCTTGAGTCGCCGCGACGTCGGCGCCAGCGAGACCGCCACCGATGACGTGCTCGCGTCCGTCGCGCGCTGCCGGGCCGCGCTTGAACAGCTGCGGGCCGCGTGGTCGAGACCAAACCTTAATTCCGCTCAAGCTGAATTAAGCTCGCCACCACCGCCACAGCGCGTCGAGGTGGGCACGGCACCGGCTCACATCATCGGCCGGCTTCCAATCGCCGCGATGCGACCGCGGCCGACGCAATTCAGCGCGATGGTCGCGCGATTCCCGAGAGGATGAACATCATGGCCTTTTTCAATCGCAAGCACGTCGCCGGGCCCGAGATCAGCGGCACCACAGCATTGCGCGATCACCTCCGGGTTCGCACCTCCGGCCCGAACGGGACATCGTTCGCGAAGATCGCGTTCGAGGTTTGCGACGCTATCAATGACGCCGCCGGCCGTGCCTCCGCCTACGACACCGCGAAGCGAATGGCACCGGTCGGTGCCAGCGAAGTCACCATCCGCGGGATTTCAAATTCGCTGCTCGCCACGCTGACCGTCACCGGCACCGCCGTCACGGCGCAGCAGCTGGAGCAGTTCGCCACCAACGACAGCTATGACCTCTCCGCTGAGGTCAAGGATCAGATCGCGCGCTTCCTTCATGCTGGGCACGCCGTGTTCAACGCCGAGGCCGACCGGCTAGAGTCGGCCTATCGGCATGAACCGAACGTCATGTCAGGAATCCCGCCGCAATGGCGGCACCCGAATCCGACGATCGGCGCGGCGCAGGACGCCTGCAAGGCCGCGATGATTGCCGCACGCGGACCGTCCCCGCGCCGCTCACCCGTGCCCCCGCTGGCGCCGTCGCTGGTCGCCAGCACCAAGCCGCGGCCGGGCTGGCGGTGACACGTGTAGGTCTTAAACCCGGGGAAATTTACGGAGTAACCGCGGCTCCGCTTGTGATCCGCAAAAAGGCCGCAGCGCCTTTCGACGCTGCGGCCCCGCCGGGTTAAAAACAATTCGTAAAATATGACCAGCCCCGGCAGACAAAAAGCTACGTCCGGATTTTTTCGCCGGCAAATGGATTCTAGGGTTTCCGTTAACAGAACAGCGGCGCCTGTGGCGCTCCGACGACAGTTCCTATTCACGCCACTAGGCGTAGCTTCGCCCTTAACCGATGCGTCGGCAACGACACGCCTGGAAGAGTTCGCCGGAGGCCGCAAGAATGTCCATTCCGCTTCTGCCAGCAGCTGACCAAGCTTATGATGGCGGCAGTGCGATCTACGATGCCGTCAGCCGAGGCGCTCGCTGTGAGCTGTACCGTACGGAAACGGCAAGGGAAAGTTTCTGTGTGTGCGCCGAAGTCGCATAGGCCATGTGACGGATGTGTGACAGCCTCTCAATGTGCGCACGAACAAGCATCCGGAGCGCCCCGGCCTGAGTTGGTCCAAATCAATTGAAAATTCGGTCGGAGGCGCGCGCCCCATGAGCGAAGAGCAATTAACCGTCGCTCAGTGCGATGAAGTTGAGAAGGCGATGCGTGAAGACGCTGCCGCGTTGCCCCCGGGATCGCCGATGAGAGAGAAACTGTTGCAGATGGCGAAGGACTACCGCCTATTGGGCGACCTTAAAAGATCAGTACTTCCACAAGTGCACTGATCAGCCGGCGTGATGTCCGCTGTCGTTTGGTAAACCCCGCGCCGACCTAAATTTGCCTCGACGGCAGCCTTATGACGCCCCACGGCCCGTTCCTATACCCGCGCGATAATGACGCGCCGTCCTTGGTTGCCGAAATTGCATAGTCGGCGCGCGAGCCATCTGGCAAAAATTGGCCTCTCCGACAGCCCATGAAAAGGATCGGCGAATGAAAAGTCTTTGCGTCCTGGCAGCCGTTTGCGCCGGCTTGATATTGCCTCGCATGGCGACCGCTCAAGTTCGTCCATCGATCACTACGCCGGACAAAGTCGAGACGCGGCTCGGCACGTTCGATTTCAAGGATGGTGCGCCCGGAAAAGCCACCTTGGAGAAGGCCTACGACTACGTCGATTTCACGCACGCTTACAATGCCTTTGCAAACACCATGCAAGGGGTGAGCCTAGTCGCCGCCCGCAGGGGCTTCTTGGAGGCAGGCGTCAAGGACAATGAGATCCTCATTTTTTCCGAGTTGATGGATGCAAAGTCGCTTTTCCTGACTGCCAACGCAGATACGGTGTACTTCCTTGGGTTCATCGACGTCTCCAAAGGGCCGATGGTGTTCGAGGTGCCGCCCAAGGTTCTTGGAGCACTCGACGACATGTGGTTCCGCTGGGTCACCGATTTTGGTCAGCCGGGTCCTGATCGTGGGCTCGGTGGCAAGTATCTCATCCTGCCCCCGGGTTACGATGGTCCGGTGCCGGAGGGCGGCTACTTCGTGTCCCGATCCCGGACCAACCGGCTGCTGATCATGGGCCGCGCTTTCCTTGAAAACAAAAACGATCCGAAGCCTGCGGTCTCATCCATCAAGCAGTTCACTAAGATTTACCCGTTCGAGCCCGGCGGCGTCGGAACACCAATTGCCGAGTACCTCAGCGGCAAGTCCAAGCTAGGCAGGATCGGAGACCCGCCGCCTACCAAGTTTCACGAAGGCAGCGGCAAGGTGATGAACACCGTTCCGCCCAACGATTTCAGTTTTTACGAGATGCTAAATGAAATCGTGCAGCAGGAGCCTGCTACATCCCTCGACCTCGAACAAATGGGATCGGTCGCAGCCATCGGTATCGTCAAGGACAAACCGTTTGCGCCGGACGCGCGAATGAAGAAAATTCTCGCTGACGCCCTTGCGGTCGCCAATGCCACCTCGCGCTCCCTGTTCATGAACCCTCGCGATCCGAGCTGGTTCTATTATCCTGATTCCGCATGGATGAACTTTCTGTTCGTCACCGGGTACGAGTTCGAGACACCAATCCCAGAGATAACTCGTGAGGGCGTCAAGCCCTTCCCAGCCACGGGCTACCGGCAGTTGGATGCGCGCACTGCCTTCTTCTACTACGTCACCGGTATCACACCAGCCATGGCGATGCGCGTGCCGGGAATCGGCTCGCAATACCTCCTCAACATGCTGGATGCCGACAAGAATTACTTCGACGGCTCCAAGACCTACAAAGTGACGCTACCCAAGGGAATACCGGAGGCGAACTTCTGGTCGTTCACGGTCTACGACAATCAGACACGCTCTATGCTTGACACGCCGCAGCGCCACCCGCGCGCTGGTAGCCAGAGTTATCCGTCGCCCGCTGCCGAAACAGACGCCGACGGCACGACGACAATTTACTTCAGTCCGACCCAGCCTGCGGACGTCAAACGTGGAAACTGGATACAGACCGACCTGAAAAAAGGGTGGTTCACTATCCTGCGTCTCTACAGTCCGCTTGAACCGTTCTTCACCAAGGAATGGCGTCCGAGTGAGATTGCGATGGTGAAGTAGCAACCGCTGCTACCGCTACGAGCGACGCCGCCATCGCGTGCGTGGCGGCGTCCGCTCTTCGTAACGCAATCTGGCCAGCCTAAATCCCCGCCAACGGAGGCGTAGCCCCGGCCCGGAGGGACGAGAGGCCGGGGCTACTAAGGTCCGCGTGCCGGGCTGGAGGCATCGGCACGAGCAAGCCCAATTGCAAGCTCGCCGGTTCGCTCCTGGATTGGTCATTCCACCGCTCGCAGACCTTGCGCCGTCGGCTCATAGCGCTGGCCGTGCTGTTCCAGCCAGCCGCCTTCAACCATCTTCCGCGCAAGAGCCATCGAGCATACCGGCTGACTGCCGCCTGGGTGGTAGAGGCTGTCTCCGCGCTGGAACAAGTATCCGTAGGTACGCGCCAGCCGTAGCGGCTTGATCATCGCGGGAAAGAGAGTGACGGAATTGTCTGTCATTGCCCACCCGAACACGCCGGATGACTGATCCGTTCCCGATCAATTCCGGGCGGCGCCAGCGACTACGACTGCCATCGCGGGCTTACGCGCGATCTAAATCCACGAGATATGCCAGCACCAAGTCTTCTGTCTGTGCTTTGAGAGCGGCCCCTCGATAGATGACAATCTCGGCTTCGTCGGCTCTGCGAACTGTCAACTTCGCGGTCGCGGAGCAAAGCGGCACGCCGTTCGATGTCATCGTGATCAGGTCCTCCCGAACCCAGTCCTCTTTGCATAGCTCGAAGGCTTCAGGGTAATTCTTCGCCTCGAAGGCGAACGTAGGCTGGCCGTCAACGTCCATCGCGAATACGGAGCCCGAGAAAACGGTCATTGATCTCACTATTAAGGGGCATCGGTCAGCCGTGGGTTAGGGACGGTCACACAAATGTTTTGGAGGCGCAATCGAGACTGGACTTCAAGGCCAGCCCGGAGCCATGTTAAGCCGGCATAGCTTGGGATTAGTAGCCGGGTACAATGCGGGCGGGGGTAGCGTTATGGCGTCTGTGCTTCTGATCGAGGATGAAGCGCTCATACGCATGATGATTGCGGACATGCTGGTCGAGCTAGGTCATAGCGTGGCTGGGGAGGCTAACGGTTTGCAGGAAGGACTTCTGCTCGCTTCGGCGCCGGGCGTTGATGCCGCTATCCTCGACATCCAGCTTGGCGATCATAGTTCTGTCGCCATCGCGGAGGCTCTGCAAAGCAAAAGCGTTCCGTTTGCGTTTGCGAGCGGATATGGGGCGGCTGGCGTTCCTGAAGGATTTCGGAATTATCCGGTCCTTCAAAAGCCCTTCACAATCGAGGAGCGTGAACGCTGCTTAGCGACCCTGTTGCGTTAACAAACGCCGGTCGTTTGCTGCATCACGCGTGCTAGGTCTTCTTCAGAGAACGGCTTCCTGAGCATCGGGAAGCCATCACGCCTCCGCTCCCGGCCAGACAGCTGAAGAACCTTGAGCGTCGGACGAATGCGCGTGGCTCGCTCGGCCAGTTCATGACCATCTATGCCGGGCATGTTGATATCGGTGATTAAGATGGAAATGTTCGGCTGGCGCGATAATATATCGAGAGCTTCGTCGCCGCTCTGTGCGCATACCACGTTGCAACCAATATCTTCGAGCATGCTGGCGATCACGTCGAGCACGTCGGCATCATCATCTACGACGAGAACTGTGTGAGCCATTGAAGAACCTCTCGGTCTTAACCTGCGTCTAGTTCGGACGTTCCGAGCTGCCATTCCCTTCTGGTTGTTAGCGCTTGATCCGAGCAACGTCTACGCGAGTACGGTTAACAGCACTAACCGGCCTTGACGGAACCGGAACCTTCTTCGTACGTTTTGTGTGTGTGGTGCATCGACTGGGAAACGAGAGCATGGCACGGCGTAGCAGGGTCATCCAATCCACCTCCCTTGAAGTACGGCTTACTCAGGAAGCGAAGCGCCTTCGCGAGGAGGCCTTGCAACTTCCTCCGGGTGCTGCCCGCGAAGAACTGATCCGAAAGGCTCGCCAAGCGGAGACCGGGTCACACATGAGCGAGTGGCTGGCATCGCCCGGGTTACAGCCGCCTAATTGACCGATCTCAGATCGAGATAGGACCTAGTTCTGTTGTCCGTAAGGTGAGCCGGGCATGCCAGGCAGGTCATTCATTCTGGTCGAGAATTTCCCTCACGCGCAGCGCGAGTTTTGCTTGGGAAATTGGCTTCTCCAGCAGATTGACGCCTTCGTCCAACCTTCCCTGATGGACGACGGCATTGCGTGAATACCCGGTCATGTACAGGACCTTCAGGTTCGGTCGAATTTGATGCGCGCGCCTTCCAAGTTCGCGTCCGTTGACTCCTGGCATGACAACGTCCGTCAGGAGAAGGTCTACCTTGGAGTCGTCCTGCAGAAGAATAGTCAGAGCGGCTTGAGCACTGCGAGCCGTGAGGACGCGGTAATTGAGATCCCGCAGGACGTCAGAAATATAGGTCCGGAGATCTTCGTCGTCCTCGACCACCAGAATCGTCTCGTAAATCTCACCCTCTGCGCGTTCCTCAGGTGCGATTTCCTCCGGCCGTGCATTCCCGGTGAAGCGTGGAAAGTACATCTTGATCGTGGTGCCTTCCCCTACCTCGGTATAGATCTTTGCGTGACCTCCCGACTGTTTGACGAAACCATAGACCTGGCTAAGTCCAAGACCGGTGCCGTGGCCTGGCTCCTTCGTAGTAAAGAAGGGTTCAAAGGCGTGACTGAGAACGTCTGGCGACATTCCGCCTCCCGTGTCACTCACGCAAATGGCCACGTATTGACCAGGCGCTAGCTCAGGATTGAGACGGCAGTAATCATCGTCAGCGGAGATGTTGGCAGCTTCCAAGGTCAACTTGCCGCCCTCAGGCATGGCATCGCGAGCATTGATCGCGAGGTTGACGATGGCTGATTCCAGATGGTTGGCGTCAGCTTCGATTTGCCAGAGGCCCGCACTTCCGACCGTTTGGACTTCGATCCGCTCTCCTAGCGTGCGTTGCAAAAATTCCTGCAAGCCAGTGATGTAATTGTTCACGTTGACAGGTTTAGGATCCAGCGCCTGCCGTCGAGAAAACGCAAGCAAGCGACTGGTCAACGCCGCGGCTCTCTGCGCGCCTCGCTTCGCGTTTGCAAGGGCACGGTTCAGGTTGGGTCCTGCTAGCTTGGCATGCCGTTCAGCTGTTTCGAGGTTACCAAGAACAATCATGAGCAGATTGTTGAAGTCGTGTGCGATGCCACCGCTGAGCTGCCCCACGGCTTCGAGTTTTTGAGATGCCGCCAGTTGGTCCTGGACGTGCCTTAACTCCTCCTCGGCCTTCTTCCGGTCCGTAACGTCGCGCGTGACCTTTGCATATCCGACGATGTTTCCGGTCTCATCCGTGATGCGATCAATGATGACTGACGCCCAAAAGCGGGAGCCATCTTTGCGTACTCGCCACCCCTCCGCTTCGAAGCGCCCTTGTTCCGCTGCTTCGGCAAGCGCACGGTTGGTCACTCCGAGTTCTAGATCCTCGGGAGTGTAAAACGCACTAAAGTGTCGGCCGATGATTTCCGACGGTGCGTAGCCTTTAATTCGCTGCGCTCCGGGATTCCAGGTCGTCACGTTTCCCAGCGGATCCAGCTGGAAAATCGCGTAATCGACCACGGCTTCAATCAGCTGGCGGTAGCGCCGCTCACTGTTGAGGAGTTCTTCGAGGGCTTGCTGCCGCTCTGTAATGTCTCGCGTGACTTTGGCGAAGCCAATAAGTTCACCGCCTTCGTTGCGTACAGCGTCAATGATCACAGAGGCCCAGAACTGACTTCCGTCTTTGCGCACTCTCCATCCATCCGCGCTAAAGCGGCCTTCTTGGGCCGCGACGCTCAAGGCGCGCTGTGGCAACTCTTTGGCACGATCTTCCGGGGTATAGAACGACGCGAACGACCTACCAATGATCTCGTCAGGTGCGTAGCCCTTCAACCGTTTCGCGCCAGAGTTCCAGCTGCGGACCGTGCCATCCAAGTCGATCATGTAGATGGCGTAGTCCACGATTGCGTCGATAAGCAATTGAAGTCGCGCGGTATCTCCGATCCTGTCAAGTTTTGACTGAGGGCTTTGCAAATCGTGGGCTCCAATGGCGGTAAACAGAGAACAACTGCATAGACACTGTATGGTTCCGGATTGGAGAGTACAGGGTGATACAACGCAACACATAGTCGAATGTCGGTCCGACTTCGGCCGCATCTTCCCGCCGCGCTGGCCGCACGCTTGTGCAGAGGAATTTCGGCTCGATGCCGGATAGCCGCACAGCGTCGGCCCAGCAGTCGGCGTTGATCTCGATGTGATGACCGCAGCGATAGTCCCGGCGTAGATCAGCACGTCGCGCACGCCCATCTCGCGCATCTCGCCGAAGGTGATTTTCTGAGGATAGGCCGGCATGGATTTCTCAAGGCGTGCCAACTCGCGCGGATCCTAAGCTTCCGGCTGACTACCTATGCCGACGGCGCCTGTTCATTCGCTGCGGCCATTGCGTGCTCAACCTCATCCGCCAGCGCATCTAAGTGTTGTGCATGCTTCGCGAACAGCTCCCGCTTGTTCCGGACGGTTGTCAGAGCGCTGATCAACGCTGCCTCGGCCGCCCGCTGGCGCAGGGTTTCCAAATGGGTTCGATAGTCCTTTATCAGCAGGTGTCATCGGGTTTGTTCGAATCATCCACCTGCTTGAAGAAACCGCGGACTACGGGCACAGCGTCTTTGATCTGATAGCAACAGAAGCTGTCGACAGATGTTTTGGTGCTGTGATCGAACAGTTCCAGCCAAAACAGCGGCGTGCTATCAACATCGCCCGCCGGATCAGCCAACATCCGGATCTCATAGCTGCCAATCGAAGCGACCGAAACCGATGCTTGAGGACCACCTTCGGGAAGAGAGCAGAGTCTGACGTAGGCTTGCGAAATTCTCAATTCAATTAGCGTCGACGCGGACGTGTTGCAATCTGTCAAAACTCAAGATCCTAAAAGCTGGCGTTGCGCGTTGGATGCATAAGTGCGCGCCGCGCCGATGCCGCAGCGCTGCACTTCGCCGGAATAGGCGGTTGCAAAGAGATATGCTTGTTAAAAGCGGCCAATTATTTGTTATGGTGAGCCACAGGAATACATCGACAGCCTGCGCGGCGTGATCCGGAAGCTCACCCACCGGGCCTTGAACTGATCTCTCGGCCTACCCGATTCCAGCATCGTCAATTGGCTCACCAAGCCGCTACTCTGAAAAGGTCGGCCGCGCGTCTCGGCAAGCACTAGCGGCAGATCCGGCACAAATTGCATAGCGGCAAAGCCACATAGCTGCATCGCGCTTCTCCTCATTGTGTCGGGTCGCCATCATGGTGATGATGGTCGTCATGCTACCAGCCATCGCCGGGTGAGCCGAGAGGCGCATGGGGACAAAGTGCCGACCGCTGAACGATGCCGTGCCTATGCCGCGGAGTACAAACTACGTGCCACTGAACCCGGAAATTCACCCCGTCGAACGACCATTCTGACGAACATCTCACGAAGCTGGACGGCGCTCGCGCATCAGCTCGATAGCCTTGCAGATCTCGCGAACTCGGAAGGCGGCTAGAAGCCGCCGGTCCCCTTCTTGGCCTGTCGGTGGTCCGGCCTGATCGCGGCGCCCCGCTTGCCGCGATGTTGGCACACGAAGCGCGGCTCGACGTCGGAGAGCCGGACATGGTCGGCCCAGCCGTCTGCGCTGATCTCGGTGTGGGCGGTAACGTCCGGAATAGTGTAAATACCCGTTTCGAATAGGTCTGGACCCGCCACGCTTTTTTGCCTTTATCCGCCGCTGTCCCCCAGAGGCCGGGTGCACGACAAGATTGCCATGAAACGCCATGGTTGTGCGAGCATCATGAGACCTGCCGGAGTCCCTCGCGGGCCGCCGCCGGACTTCGCCGCCATCCACAGGGCTCCACCGCCATTCATATAACTTTCTCGCAGCCGGTCCGCACCGGATCGCGACGCAAATGTAGACACTGCGGCGTCAGTGCTTTGATATGTCTAGGCTTTTCATGCCCATACACTCCCTGCGCAGGGGATGGCCTAGCCCGCACGGGAGGCGTGCCGGCCTAACGCTCATTGGATGACGCCACTCGGTCACGCGGCAAGCCGCGGCCCCTCCTGGTCGGAGATCTTCGTGACTGGCGTCCCGATGATTTGCCGCAGCTCGGTGGCGATTCCGTCCAGCACCGCCCGCTTTTCTTTCATCCGTAGGGAGTGGTTGTAGACCTTGCCCGTGACGGTCGGCACGATGGTGTCGCCCTTCTTCGTCACGGCGTGGTCAAGGCATTTGGCGATGGCAGCGTCGTCATAGCCGAGATCGCCGGCCAACGTCGCCGCCGTCCGCCGCAGATCGTGGGGCGTGAACGGCTTGAGGCCCAACAGCTCACAGAGCCCAGGCGTCTTGGTCTTCTCCTCGTTCTTCTCGTGTTTGGTGCCGCGCAGCGCGTCAGCCATTGCTTTTCGGTGAATCGGCTGGCCCTTGTACATCGGGCTTTCGAATACGAACTGCTGATCATCCGAGGTCAGCGCCTCCTTAATGATCGCGACGGCCAGATTAGACAGCGGTTGTTGGATGATCCGGCGCTTCTTGACCCGCTTCAGGGGAACGTCGAAGCGCGGGTTATCGGCGTCGAGGTCGAACAGTTCATCGCGGCGCGCACCGAGCAACTCGCGGGAGCGCAGCATGGTCACCAGCTCGAACTTCAGTGCCAGTCGGGTCCGGCGGTCCCACGGTAAGTCTGCGCGGTCGAGACCGTGCCAGAAGATCCTGATCTCGTCCTCGGACAGGACCCGCGTGCGGGGATGTTCCGGATCGAGCTTCGGCAGGTTGACGCAGGGGCTAGCGGTCACATAATCGCGGCCAGCCTCCGCCGCCCAGTTGAACAGGCTTGAGGCCGCTTTGCGCATATGACGGGCGTTGCTGACGGAGGGCTTGCCGAACTTCCCCGCGACGATGTCATTCGAGAGTGTTGCGATGTCATGCTTCGTGACGTCTCTCGCGAGTGTTTTGCCAAGCCTCGCACCGAGGAAGCGGCGCAGGTGGCTCGCCGTATTTTCCCAAGCCTCCAGCCGGGGCCGCATCTCGCCATCCGGCTTCTTGACTAGCGTCTTCATCCAGTCGATCCGCTCCTCAATAATCTCGGCGACTGTCTTGCCGCGCTTTGCCTTGTTAGCCTTCTGGTCCCGGAAACTCTCGGCGAGAGCTTCGGCACCCAGTCCCTTGAGGCCGTAGACCCTACTGCGGGCGTCCTCGACGGTGAAGGTCTCGGGATTGTAAACGCCGAGCCAGCCGGTGCGCTGCTTCCCGGTCTGCCTGTCGGTAAACTTGTACGAGAAGGTCGCGACGCCCGCCGCCGTGATGCTGACGTAGAGACCAGGGCACTTCCGGTCGTAGAGCTTGGTCCGCTTGGCGACCCGCTTCTCGCACAAGCGGTCGGTCAGGATGACGCTGCTATTGCGGCCGCGCTTGCCGGCGGGGGAGGGGACAATGGTAGTATCCATGTGGTTTCGGCTCCTAAGGCTTGGGACCAAAGGGCTCGGCTTTAGGGCTTTCAGTTTGTCGTGCGGACGCTGAAAGACTTAGGGCCGGGCCCTTATTTTGGTAAAGCCCGCTGAAACAGCCCGCATCAGGGTAGTCGAAAGGTGCCTGTTTCAAAGTCTTTTGTTAGTTTCGGCGTGTTTCACCGAATGCCAAAATATAGACGTGTGGTCCTGGCCGTCGTTGCTAC
>NZ_JBVVPB010000059.1:0-18474 GCF_055807435.1 Bradyrhizobium sp. Ken51
TTGTTCCTGTTTCACTTCAACGTTTATGCGCTCGGCGTGCCGCTGATTGCGTTCTTCTGCAATCTGATCTTCACGAGCTGGTCGGTCGGCATCTTCGTTTCCGGCCTGGTGCTGCGAAACGGCCTCGGCGCCGAGAGCATCGTCTGGACCTTGATGTTCGGCATCATGCCGCTCGCCTGCGTCTACTATCCCGTCAGCGTGCTGCCGGTCTGGTTGCAATATGTCGCCTGGACGCTGCCGCCGACCTATGTGTTCGAAGGGATGCGCGCGCTGCTGATCGAAAACACCTTCAGGACTGATCTGATGCTGGGCGCGTTGGCCATCAACGTGGTGCTGTTGGTTGCATCTTTTGGGGCATTCCTTGCCCTTTTGCGCAGCGCCCGGATGCAGGGCTCGTTGCTGTCAGGCGGCGAATAACGTCACTTTCTCGTGGATTCAGCCCGGTTTGGGCACCTGGGCCACGTAGATGTACGGAACCATGCATTGACGCAATATTACGCATTCGGCAGTATGCTGCGATGCGAAGAGGAATATAGCGATGCCGATTGGTGAGTTTGGCGGCGCGCCGCCCCTGGTGGCCGAAGGCAGTCCGGTCCTGACGACGCCGATGTACTGGATGTACGAGATGGGGCAAGCCTCTCTCAATCCGGCGCGTGCGATCACGGACGCAACCAAGCTGCTGTTTCAAAATCCCCTCAATCCGTGGGCACGCACCGAGGTCGGCAAGTCGGTTGCCGCGGCTTGCGAATTGTTCGAACGCACCACGCGCCGCTACGGCAAGCCGGAATGGGGCCTCAACGATACCGAGGTCAACGGCATCCGCGTCCCCGTCGAGGTTCGCTCGGTCTGGGAAAAGCCGTTCTGCCGCCTGCTCTACTTCGATCGCAAGTTCACCCGTCCGCTGCGCAGCCCGCAGCCGCGCGTGCTGATCGTGGCGCCGATGTCCGGCCATTACGCGACGCTGCTCCGCGGGACGGTCGAGGCTTTCCTGCCGGCGCATGAGGTCTACATCACCGATTGGGCCGATGCCCGCATGGTGCCGCTCAGCGACGGCCGCTTCGATCTCGACGACTACATCGACTACGTCATCGAGATGCTGCATGTCCTCGGCGGTAACACGCATGTGCTGGCGGTGTGCCAGCCCTCGGTTCCCGTCGTTGCTGCCGTTTCGATCATGGAAGCGCGGCGTGATCCCTTCGTGCCGACCTCGATGACGCTGATGGGTGGTCCGATCGACACCCGTCGCAATCCGACCGCGGTGAACAACCTCGCCCAGGAGCGCGGCATCGACTGGTTCCGCAACCACGTCATCACCAAGGTGCCGTTCCCGCATCCGGGCATGATGCGCGATGTCTATCCGGGCTTCCTGCAGCTGAACGGCTTCATCAGCATGAATCTCGACCGGCATATGGACGCCCACAAGCAGCTGTTCGCCAACCTGGTGAAGGGCGACGGTGACCTCGTCGACAAGCATCGCGACTTCTACGACGAATATCTCGCGGTGATGGATCTCTCCGCCGAGTATTACCTGCAGACCGTCGACACCGTGTTCGTTAAGCATTCGCTGCCGAAGGGCGAGATGACCCATCGTGGAACACGCGTCGATCCCTCAAAGGTCACGCGCGTCGCGTTGATGACGGTCGAAGGCGAGAACGACGACATCTCCGGCATCGGTCAGACCGAAGCAACGCACGCATTGTGCAGCTCGATTCCCGATCATCGCCGCGTTCATTACGTCCAGAAGGGCGTTGGACATTACGGCGTGTTCAATGGTTCGCGCTTCAAATCGGAAATCGTGCCGCGCATCCATGACTTCATGGTGTCGGCGGCGAATCCGAGCTCATTGCAGGCGCTCGCGGCCGAATAATCGCGTTTTTCGGCTTTCCCGCTGAAAATCGACGCCCTGTCGGAGGCTCCGACAGGGGTGAGTTCCCGCCAGATTCGCGGTATTTAGGTAGCTTTGTAGGAGTGAGTCCAACCTCACCCCTTGGGGGTGCCGCATGCGCCTGACGGGGGCGAAAAAAGCCGGTTCCAACCCCAGTCTGTAGGGTCTCCCGGACGCCAGACCCCTGTATATTGGGCAAATGATTTGTTTTTGCGCCGAGCGCTTTCCCTGGCGGCGGTTATGGCAGAATCCGGGCGCTCTCCTGCCCCCCGGACTGACAGACATGGCCACTCGCGCACTCCTCTATCGTCGGCCCCACGAGCCGAAGACCCTCCTGATCACCCATGGATCGCAATATTTTGCGATTCGACTGCGCCGGCATCGCCGCGCGCGTCGTTACACGCTCAGAATTCATCCGAGCGATCGCGAAGCCATCCTCACCATGCCGCCGCGCGGCACGCTCGCCGAAGCAAAAGACTTCGCACAGCGTCACGGCGCATGGATCGCGGCACGTCTCGGCCGTTTGCCGAAGGCTGCGCCGTTCCAGCCTGGCACAGTGATACCGCTTCGCGGCATTTCTCATCGCATCGTTCATCGCGCCGGCACGCGCGGTACGGTGTGGACGGAAGTGCGCGATAGCGGTGAACGCATTCTCTGCGTGGCCGGTGGCGTCGAGCATGCCGACCGTCGCATCGGCGACTTTCTCAAGCGCGAGGCGCGCCGCGACCTTCAGCGCGCCGCGGAATCCTATGCCGCGGAGCTCGGCGTCAAGGTCAAGCGGCTCTCGATCCGCGATCAATCGAGCCGCTGGGGCTCCTGCACCTCGGCGGGCTCGCTGTCGTTCTCCTGGCGCCTGATCCTCGCGCCGCCCTACGTGCTCGACTACCTCGCCGCCCACGAGGTCGCTCATCTCGTCGAGATGAACCACTCGGCGCGGTTCTGGCGCGTCTGCGGCAAGGTCTGCCCGTCGATGGAGCGCGCCAAGAAGTGGCTCGATACGTACGGCAACGACCTGCACCGGTACGGGGTCGAGGATTAGGCTCTCGCTGCCAATTCCATCCGACGCTGTCATCGCCCGCGAAAGCGGGCGATCCAGTATTCCAGAGACAGTTGTTATTGAATCAAGAAGCCGCGGCGTACTGGCTTCCCCGCCTCCGCGGGGAATGACAGCCCAGCGCGCGATTCCAGCGTCTGTGCTGCCCGCGCAAGCCGTTGATTTCGTTATCCTCGGCTACTGTGCATGGGGTTGTTTTCGCAGTTTTTGTTTTGAGGTCACCCGGACCTCAAGCAGAACCTAGCGATTTCCGCCGAACAGCCGGTCCATCAGCCAGCCATCAAGTCCTGCGGCTGCTTCCGGTCGCGCATTGGCGCGCGTGGGGGGCGGGCGATAGCCGCCGTTGCTGGCTGGTGCCGGTGCGGGCGCTGCCGCCGTTGGCGGCGACACTTGCGACGTCGCCTGCGCGAGGTTCGACAGGCCCCAGCCACCTGGAGAGCTTGGCAAGGCTGCCACCGGCACGCCCTCGTGCGCCGTCTTCATGAAGCGCGACCAGACTTCGACCGGCAAGCCGCCGCCGGTCGCCTTCTTGGTCGGCGAGTTGTCGTCATTGCCGAGCCACACGCCGGTGACGAGGTTGGCGGTGTAGCCGATGAACCAGGCGTCGCGGTAGTCCTGGCTGGTGCCGGTCTTGCCGGCCGCCGGCCAGCCCGGGATCTCCGCCTTCTTGGCGGTGCCGCTGATCAGTGTTTCCCGCATCATCGCGTTCATCATGCCGACATAGCGCGGGTCGACCACCTGATTGTGCTCGTCCGCCTGGCGCATGTAGAGCAGCTTGCCGCTGAGCGTCCTGATCCGCGTGACGACATGCGGCGTCGCCGTGAAGCCGCCATTGGCGAAGGGTGCATAGGCGCCGACCAGCTCGACCATCGAGACTTCGGAGGTGCCGAGCGCGATCGAGGCGTTGGGCTCGAGTTTCGAGGAGATGCCGAGCCGGTGCGCGGTGCGCACCACGTTCTTCGGCCCGACCTCGAGGCCGAGGCGGATGGCGACCGTGTTGAGCGACATCGCGAGCGCCTGGGTCAGCGTCACCGCGCCGAAATATTCGTGGGTGTAGTTCTCGGGTTTCCAGCCCTTGACCTCGATCGGCGCGTCCTGGCGGAGCGTGTCGGGCGTCAGCCCCTGCTCGAGCGCGGTCAGGTACACGAACGGCTTGAACGAGGAGCCCGGCTGGCGCCTGGCAGTGACCGCGCGGTTGTACTGGCTCTCGGAATAGTTCCGGCCCCCGACCATGGCGCGCACCGCGCCGTCAGGCGTCATCGCCACCAGCGCGCCCTGGCTGACATTGAACTTCACGCTCTTGGCCGCGAGCTCGTCGATGATGGCGGCTTCGGCCACGCTCTGGAGCTTCGGATCGATCGTGGTCTCGACCTTGATGCTCTCGTCGATCTGCCCGACCAGATCGTCCAGCACCTCGCCGATCCAGTCGGCGACGTAATTGACCGTGCCGGCGCCGACCGGCTTCACATTGTAGGAGGGTTGGCCGATCGAGGCCTGCGCTTGCGCTTCGGTGATGAATTTGGCATCCGCCATCGCCGTGAGCACGATTTTCGCGCGCGCTTCTGCGCCCTCGGGGTTGCGGTTCGGCGCGAGCCGCGAGGGCGATTTGACGAGGCCGGCCAGCATCGCGGCCTCCGCGACGGTGACGTTCTTGGCCGACTTGCCGAAATAGCGCTGCGCGGCGGCCTCGACGCCATAGGCGCCGGAGCCGAAATAGACGCGGTTGAGATAGAGCTCCAAAATCTCGTTCTTGGAATGCTTGCGCTCCAGCCAGATCGCGAGCTCCGCTTCCTGCAGCTTGCGCGCCATGGTGCGCTCTTGGGTCAGGAACAGGTTTTTCGCCAATTGCTGTGTCAGCGTCGAGCCGCCCTGCGACACGCCGCGATGGAGCACGTTGGCGACGAGCGCGCGCAGGATGCCGACGGGATCAATGCCGAAATGCGAATAGAAGCGGCGATCCTCGATGGCGATGAACGCCTTGGGCAGATATTGCGGCAGATCCTTCAGCGCGACATTGGCGCCGGCCATCTCGCCCCGTTGCGCCAGCATGCTGCCGTCGATGCCGACGATCTGGATCGTCGGTGGCCGCTTGGGGATTTCCAGCGACTGGATCGGCGGCAGATGAGCGCCGACATAGATCACGACGCCGATCACGGCGATTGCGCCCCACAGGCCCAGCACCGCGCCCCAATAGACCAGGCGGCCGAGACTGGCGCCAATGCGCGACTTGGATCGCCGCTTGGCGCTGCCGCGGCCGGCCGGCGCCTTCCGCTCGCGCGGCTGCTCGTCGCCGGCATCCTCGCTCTTGCGCTTGGCAGATGATTTCGTTGGTTTCTTCGGCTTGTCATCGCCGCCAGGAATGCGGTCGGCTGCGGTCAGGCGCAGATCGGCGAGTGCCGCAGGCAAGCCGAACAACGGCTCCTTCCGCCCACCCTTTTTCTTTCCCAACCCCATACGCAAACGCCCGGTCAGCCCGCCCCGCCGCACGCTAGCGGTCGCTGTTTAAGGCCCGGTTACCCAGAGCTTAACGCGTGATTAGGAGGTGCGGCATTCGCTGGCCGCAGTTCCGCTGGGTGGACGGCAGAGCTAGGATCGCGCGCATAAAACAAGAGGGAACTCAGATGGGCCACATCGATCCGACCAAGGAGATTTTCGCGCAGTTCCGGGACAACGACCGCCCCGGCCCGATCCACATGCTCAACCTGGTGCGCTTGCGCAAAGAGGCGGCCTATCCGGATGGCCGCAAGGCGAGCGGCGCGGAAGCCTATGCGGCCTATGGCCGCGAGAGTGGCCCGGTGTTCGAACGCCTCGGTGGCCGCATCGTCTGGCAGGGCAAATTCGAGCTGATGCTGATCGGCCCCGAGACCGAGCGCTGGGACCATTGCTTCATCGCCGAATACCCAAGCGTCGCCGCCTTCGTCGAGATGATCCGCCATCCCGTCTATCGCGAAGCGGTGAAGCACAGGCAGGCTGCGGTGGAGGATTCACGGCTCATTCGGCATGCGGTGCTGCCCGTGGGAAAGAACTTTGGCGAGGTGCCGGAGTAGAGCCACGTCGTTCCGGGGCGATGCGAAAGCATCGAACTCAGGTGCGCAATTGCGCACCTGAGAATCTCGAGATTCCGGGTCTGGCGCTTGCGCGCCAGCCCGGAATGACCGTGCGGAACTAGCCCGCCGGACCCGCATCCTCCAGGATCGGGCCGAACAGCTCCCAGCGTTCGCCGTTGAACTTCATCATCTGAAGCTGCTTGTTGACGCGGTAGTCGGTCGCCGAGGTGTTGGCCTTGATGCCGGGCAGGGCGATATCGCTGGTCACGTCCTTTAGCGACGCCGCCTGCTTCATGACATTTTCGCGCGTCAGGTTGTCGCCGCACTGCTGCAGCACGTGGGCCAGAAGCTGGGCGGTGCCGTAGCCGTAGGTGTTGAAGTTCGAATCCTTGTCGCCGTCCGGATAGTACTTCGCCATGAAATCGAAATACTTCTTCAGGCCGGCATCGTCCTTCCAGGTCGGATCGAGCGGATCCTTGCCGTAATTGACGCTGATCACGCCCTTGGCGGCGTCGAGACCGGCAGGCTTCATCACCGCGCCGACCGAGGTGGCGTTGATGTCGACGATCTGTACCGGCTTCCAGCCGATCTCGCCGATCTTCTTGATCGCCTGCGCCGCCTGCTTCGGCGTGCTGGCGCTGAAGAACAGATCGGCGCCCGCATCCTTGATCTTGAGGATCTGCGAATCGACCGTCGGGTCCGAGACTTCGTAGGAGGACTCGTTGACGATCATCTTGGCGGCCTTGTCGCCGAGTCCGGCCTTGATGCCGTTCAGATAGTCCTTGCCGAGGTCGTCGTTCTGATAGAGCACGCCGACTTTGGCTTTTGGATATTCCTTCAGGATGTACTGGCCGTAGATGCGGCCTTCGACGAAATAGTTTGGGTTGTACCCCATCGTCCACGGAAAGTTCTTCGGGTCCGTGAACTTCGAGGCGCCCGTGGCCGCGAACAGCTGCGGCACCTTCTTGGAGTTGAGATATTTTTGCACGGCCGCATTCGATGGCGTGCCGATGATCTGGAAGGTCAAGAGCACCTCATCGCTCTCGACCAGCTTGCGCACCTGCTCCACCGCTTTTGGCGGCGAGTAGGCGTCGTCATACTGGATCAGGTTGATCTTGCGGCCGTTGATGCCGCCCTGGTCGTTGATCATCTTGAAATAGGCGGCCTGGGTCTTGCCGATCGACGCATAGGCCGACGCCGGTCCCGAGAACGGCACGGTCTGGCCGACTTTGATCTCGGTATCGCTGGCGCCCGGATCATATTTTTTCTGGGCATTGGCCGCCGAGACCGACAGCGCCAGGGTCAGCGCCGTTGCCGTGGCCAGATGCGGAATTCCATTCCTCATTCGCATTTCCTCAGTGTTTATCGCCGGTGATCAATCGGGTGCGCATGTGCGCACCTGATGTCACCGCTGAGGGCGATAGTGGAGGAGGCATTGTTGCAACGCAAGCTGGCGTGCGCCCGTAGTTCGTAGCATGCGCGGCTTCGTAGCAGGTTCGTAAGGTGGGCCGGCCCCGGCGGATGCGCGAAGCGCGTCCGCCGGGCGTGACCCACCCTATGAAATCTCCGAGAGACTAACCCGCTGGACCCGCATCCTCCATGATCGGGCCGAACAGCTCCCAGCGCTCGCCGTTGAACTTCATCATCTGCATCTGCTTGTTGACGCGGTAGTCGTTCGGCCCGGTGTTGATCTTGATGCCGGGCAGCGCGAAGCTCGGGGTGAAGTCCTTGATGTTGGCGACCTGCTTCATGACGTTCTCGCGCGACAGGTCGTCGCCGCACTGCTTCAGCACTTGCGTCAGCAATTCGGCGACTGAATAAGCATAGGTGTTGACGGTATTGAGCTTGTCACCTTCCGGAAAATACTTGTCCATGAAGGCAAAGAAGGCCTTCACGCCCGGATCGTCCTTCCACTGGGGATCACTGGGCTCCTTGCCGTATTGGGTGGAGATGATGCCCTTGGAGATCTCGAGGCCAGCCGGCTTCAGCGTCGCCGAGATCGGGCTCGCGTTGATGTCGAGAATGTGCACCGGCGTCCAACCGAGCTCGGCCACCTTCTTGATCGCCTGTGCCGCGAATTTCGGCGTAGAGGCGTCGTAGAAAAGGTCGGCGCCCAGCGACTTCAGTTTGACCACCTGCGAGTCCACCGTTGGATCGGTGACCTCGTAGGACACTTCGCCGACGATCATGCTGGCGGCCTTGTCGCCGAGCCCGCTCTTGAGGCCGGCGAGATAGTCGCGGCCCATGTCGTCGTTCTGGTAGAGCACGCCGATCTTGGCGTTCGGATGCTCCTTGAGAATGTACTTGGCGTAGATGCGCCCCTCGGACACGTAGTTGGGATTATAGGCGATGGTCCAGGGATAGTTCTGCGGATCGTTGAAGCGCGCAGCGCCGGTCGAGGCCAGGAGCTGCGGGATCTTCTTGCCGTTGAGATATTTTTGCACGGCGGCATTCGCGGCTGTGCCGATGATCTGGAAGGTGAACAGCACCTCGTCGCCTTCGACGAGTTTGCGCACCTGCTCGACCGTCTTCGGCGGCGAATAGGCATCGTCATACTGGATCAGATTGATCTTGCGGCCGTTGATGCCGCCCTGATCGTTGATCATCTTGAAGTAGGCGGCCTGGGTCTTGCCAATATTGGCGTAGACGGAATAGGCCCCGGAGAACGGCACGGTCTGGCCGATCTTGATCTCGGTGTCGCTCGCGCCGGTGTCGTATTTCTTCTGGGCGAGAGCTTGGTTAGCGGAGAACGCGAAGGCGAGCGCCGCCGTGGCAGTGATGAAGGCTCTGCGATTGCTCATGTGGGTTGTTCCTCCTGACGGAATTTCCGACCGACGGTCTTTTCCCGTTGATTGCCAACGGTCGCCATCGCTGTCGGAGATTGTGGAGGAACGGCAGGCGACGCGCAAGGATCGCGGCGCCGCGCTATGGCGTCTCAGGTCAGGAACAACGCTAACAGCGCGAGCGCCGCCGGCAGCGCCTGCACCATCAGGATGCGCGTGCTGACGGTCGCCGCGCCATAAGCGCCGGCCACGATCACGCAAAGCAGGAAGAACGCCTTGATCTGGAACGCGAAGGCCGGATTGCCGTGCACAAGCCCCCAGACCAGGCCTGCGGCCAGGAAGCCATTATAGAGCCCCTGGTTGGCGGCCAGCACCTTTGTGATTGCTGCCTTCTCCGGCGTGTTGCGGAAGACCTTCAAGCCCTGCGGCTTGTCCCAGAGAAACATCTCCAGGATCAGGAAGTAAGCGTGCAGTGCGGCGACCAGCGCCACCAGGATATTCGCGATCCAGATCAAGTTGAGCTCCCCCAGCGTCAGCTTTCGGGTGGACGTTAGCACGGCGGGCGTGGCAAGTGCGATGGCGTGTTTCGATGCCATGGTGCTGCAATGCCCGCGCGACCGACCAACCCACCTGTAAGCTTCGGCCTCGATCGGCTGGCGACGCCGATCGGGATTGCGCTGCTGGTCACCGACGCCGCGGGCGCCTTGCGCGCGCTCGACTGGGAGGATTACGAGCACCGCATGCGCGGGCTTTTGCGCCTGCATTACGGTGTGGTGGAGCTGAGTGACCAACTCGCGCCCGCGGCCATGCGGACCGCGCTGTCGGGCTATTTCGACGGCGACCTCGGCCAGCTCTCAGGCATCGCCTGGCGCATTGCCGGCACGCCGTTTCAGCAGAAGGTCTGGAATGCGTTAGCGCAAATCCCTGCCGGCACCACGATGAGTTACGGCGCGCTCGCCGCCAGGATCGACATGCCCAAGGCCATTCGCGCCGTCGGCCATGCCAACGGCTCCAACCCGATCAGCGTGGTGCTGCCGTGCCACCGCCTGATCGGCGCCGATGGTTCTCTGGTGAAATATGGCGGCGGCCTCGCGCGCAAGCGCTGGCTGCTGCGGCATGAGGGGGTGGAAATCTGAGGCAACGCATCAAGTGCTATTGGGGTTGATCCTCGGAGTTCCCTGCCTCCAGGCAACCCATTCGTCCGCGTCTCGAAGCGAGACGAAATCAGCGATTGGAATGTCGGTAAGGTCGGCGCGACGCTCGATCACGCGCCACCCGCCCTGTTCGAGCCGTTGGGTGATGATAGACTCCACCGGAAGAAAATCAGCCATAGGTCAACAATCCTTTTGGGACCCAGAGATTGGCCTCACGCCGCAGGCGCAACCGCCTTGTCGCCGGCCATCACGTGGGTCAGCGCGCTCTTGATCGCGGCCTGGCGCGTCGGCGCGCTGATCTGTGCGCCCAGGAGATCGGTGACGTAGAACACGTCGCGGGCGCGCTCGCCGAAGGTCGCGACATGGGCCGAGGCGATGTTGAGGTTGAGCTTCGAGATCGCGGTGGTCAGCTCGTAGAGCAGGCCGGGCCGGTCGAGGCCGGACATTTCGATCACTGTGTAGCGGTCGGACCATTGGTTGTTGATGGTCACTTCCGGCTCGATCACGAACGGCCGCGCCTTGCCGCGCACGGTGCGCCGCGCCACCACTTCGGGCAGACGCAGCTTGCCTTCCAGAACGTCCTCGATCATCTCGCCGATGCGCGTGGCGCGCCTGCCCTCGTCCTCATCGCGATCGTATTCCCTGGAGATCGAGATCGTGTCGAGCGCGCGCCCGTCGGTCGTGGTGTAGATCTGGGCATCGACGATGTTGGCGCCGGCCGAGGCACAGGCGCCCGCGATGATCGACAGCAGCCAGGGATGGTCGGCGGCGAAGATGGTCAGCTCGGTGACGCCACGCACCTCGTCGAAGCCGACATTGATCGCGAGCTTGTGGCCGGCCTGCTCGCTGGCACGGACGAAGCGCGCATGGCGGATCTTGCGCGGCAGCTCGACTTTGAGCCAATAGGCCGGATAGTGCCGGCCGATATAGGCGTCGAGCTCTTCCGCCGGCCATTCCGCGAAGGCGTTACGGAATTCGGCGTATGCGGCCGTGAGGCGCTTGCCGCGGTCAACCTCCGAGAAGCCGCCCGTCAGCACCGGTTCGGTCTCGTAGTACAGCGAGCGCAAGAGCTGCGCCTTCCAGCCGTTCCACACGCCCGGACCGACGCCGCGGATGTCCGCGGTGGTCAGGATCGTGAGCAGCTTCATCTGCTCGACCGACTGCACCACGGCGGCGAAATTCTCGATGGTCTTGCGGTCGGAGAGATCGCGCGACTGCGCGACCGTGGACATCGTCAGATGTTCCTCGATCAGCCAGGCCACGAGCTCGGTGTCGGCCGGACTGAAGCCGAGCCGCGGGCAAAGCCGTCGCGCCACCTTGGCGCCGGCAATCGAGTGATCCTCGGGCCGGCCCTTGGCGACATCGTGCAGCAGCGTCGCAATGTAGATCACGGAGCGATGCTCAGGCCGGATCTTGCGCATCAGGTCGCTCGCCACCGCGAATTCCTCGATGCCGCCGCGCTCGATGTCCTGGAGGAAGCCGACGCAGCGGATCAAATGCTCGTCGACGGTGTAGTGATGATACATGTTGAACTGCATCATCGAGACGATCTTGCCGAAGGCGCGGATGAAGTGGCCGAGCACGCCGGTTTCGTTCATCCGCCGCAGCACGATTTCCGCATTGTCGGATGTCAGGATCTCCATGAACAGCCGGTTCGCCTCGGGATTTTCGCGCATCTGCGCGTTGATCAGGCCGAGCGAACGCGTCACGTCACGCATCGCGTCCGGGTGGAAGGCGAGATTGTTCTTCTGCGCCAGGCGGAAGATGCGGATCAAATTGACCGGATCGTGCTTGAAGACGTCGGGCGCGGCGACATTGATGCGGTTGTTGTCGACGATGAAGTCGTCGCTGTCGGGCACCCGCCGCTTCACCGCGGTGGGGCGCAGCCGCGCCATCATCCGGCTCAGCACCGGCGCGGGCTTGGCCTGCTGGTCCTCGAGCTTGGCGCAGAGGATGGCGGTGAGATTGCCGACTTCCTTGGCGACCAGGAAGTAGTGCTTCATGAAGCGCTCGACGTCCTGCATGCCGGGATGCGAGGTGTAGCCGAGCCGGACCGCGATCTCACGCTGGAGGTCGAAGGAGAGGCGCTCTTCGGCGCGGCCGGAGTGGAAGTGAAGATTGCAGCGCACCGACCAGAGGAAGTCGGCGCAGCGGCGGAAGGTGCGGTATTCCTGCGCGTCGAATACGCCGCGGCCGACCAGCTCGTCGGTGTCGCTCACGCGGTAGACGTACTTCGCGATCCAGAACAGCGTGTGCAGGTCGCGCAGGGCACCCTTGCCGTCCTTGACGTTGGGTTCGACCAGATAACGCGATTGGCCGCCGCGGCGATGCCGCTCCTCACGCTCGGCGAGTTTCGCGGTGACGAATTCCGACGCGGTGCCTTGCACGACCTCCTTGTCGAAGCGGGCGACCAGCTCGTCATAGAGCGGCCGGTCTCCGGTGAGGAAGCGTGTCTCCAGGATCGCGGTACGGATCGTCATGTCGCCCCGCGCCTGCCGGATCGACTCGTCGACCGAGCGCGTGGCATGACCGACCTTCAGCCCCATGTCCCAGAGACAATAGAGGATGGCCTCGGCGACCTGCTCGCCCCAGGCGGTCTGCTTGTAGGGCAGAATGAAGAGCAGATCGATGTCGGACTCGGGAGCCATCAGGCCGCGGCCATAGCCGCCGGTCGCCACCACCGCCATGCGCTCGGCACCGCTCGGGATCGGCGAGCGGTAGAGATGGCGCGTTGCCGCCGAATACAGGATGCGGATGATCTCGTCCTGCACGTGGCACAGCCGCTCGGCGCAGCGCCGGCCGTGGCGATCCTTCAGCAGGATCGTCTGTGCCGCGGCGCGCGACGCAATCAGCTCGGCCTTGAGCAGTTGCGCCATGGCCGTGCGGAACGCGTCCTCGCGTCCCTGATGCTTCTCGGCAAGCGCATCGACCGCGGCGGTGATCCGCGCGGTGTCGAAGCGATCGTCCACCTCGGCCTTTTGCTCAGTCGCGACGCTGTCCATGTCTCACCGGATATAAGAGGCGGCAGGCGCTGTCACCCGCCATTCTCTCGCAATGGTCGTTCCATGCTGGAAAGGTGCGGCTTTGGGCAAAGCTGTTCTCAGCCGGCGCGCTTTCGAGGGATGGATTTTCTCGTTGACCTCTAGATATAACTCATTGAAAAACAATGAAGTTTTGAGGAGGCCGGGCATGACCAGGTTTACACGACGCATACTGCTGGCGGGAGCGGTCGCTCTTGCCGTGTCCGCCGCGGCGCGGGCGGCGGATCCGCTTAAGGAAATCCGTATCGACTGGGCGACCTATAATCCGGTGTCGATGGTCCTGAAGCAGAAGGGGCTCCTGGAAACGGAGTTCGCCAAGGACGGCATCACCGTCACCTGGGTGCAGTCGGCCGGCTCCAACAAAGCGCTCGAATTCCTCAATGCGGGCTCGATCGATTTCGGCTCGACCGCGGGCTCGGCGGCGCTGGTCGCGCGTATCAACGGCAACCCGATCAAGTCGATCTACGTCTATTCGCGGCCCGAATGGACGGCGTTGGTGACATCAAAGGATTCCAAGATCGCTGATGTGGCCGACCTCAAGGGCAAGCGCGTCGCGGTGACGCGCGGCACCGATCCGCACATCTTCCTGGTGCGCGCATTGCTTGGCGCAGGTCTCACCGAAAAGAACATCACCCCGGTGCTGCTCCAGCACGCCGACGGCAAGACCGCGCTGATCCGCGGCGACGTCGATGCGTGGGCCGGGCTCGATCCGATGATGGCGCAGGCCGAGGTCGAGGACGGCGCGAAACTGTTCTACCGCAAGGCCGACGCCAACACTTGGGGCATCCTCAATGTGCGCGAGCAGTTTTTGAAAGACTATCCTGACGCCGCGCGCCGCGTGCTCGCGGTGTACGAAGAGGCGCGCAAATATTCGCTGGCGAATTACGACGAGCTCAAGAAGACCTTCATCGCCGTGACCAAGCTGCCGGAGCCTGTCGTCGACAAGCAGCTCAAGGAGCGCACTGAGCTTACCCACAGCCGCATCGGCGCGCCCCAGCGCGAATCGATCCTCGCCGCGGGCCTCGCTTTGCAGCAGGCCGGCGTCGTCGATGCCAAGGTCGATGTGAAGGCAACGCTCGACGCTCTGATCGACGACCAGGTTCCGCTGCCGACGAATTGAAGGCAGGTGCGCGGCAAACTCGGTCGTCGTCCCGGGGCGCGAAGCGAACCCGGGACCCATAACCGCAGGAAGCGGTTTGGGGCCAAAGGGTAACTCCGAGTCCCCGTAACCACTTCTCCCTGTGGTTATGGGTCCCGGATCTGCGCTCCGCTTCGCTGCGCTTGTACGGGACGACGCCGAGAGTGTCGCGCGCCCTTGCAATCCCCGATCAGACGCGCTTCCTACGGCCATGATCTCCGACGCGCCAGTGCTGCAACAAACCTCGGAACCTGCCGAAAGCGCCGCCGCGCCCTCGCGGCTGTCGCGCTATGCGGGGCCGACACTGGGATTGCTGTTGCCACTGACCCTCGCGCTTGGCTGGGAACTCCTAGTCTGGCTCGGCTGGTCCAACGGCCGGCTGGTGCCGCCGCCCTCGCGCGTGTTCGCCACCATCGCTGATCTTGCCCGCTCCGGCGAACTGGGCCGTCACATCGCCGCGACACTGTGGCGCGTCGGCCTTGGCTTTGCGTTCGGCGTGGTCGCGGGCACCTTGCTCGGCGCCATATCCGGCTATTGGTCGCTGGCGCGGCGGCTGCTCGATCCGACCGTACAGGCGCTGCGTGCAATTCCATCGCTGGCCTGGGTGCCACTGTTCATCCTCTGGCTCGGCATCTTCGAGACCTCGAAGATCGCGCTGATCGCGGTCGGCGTGTTCTTCCCGGTCTATCTCGGCGTGATGGGCGCGATCCTCATCGTCGATCGCAAGATCGTCGAGGTCGGTCGCACCTTCCGTCTCTCCGGACCTGCCATGATCCGCCGTATCCTGCTGCCCGCGGTGCTGCCGGCCTATGTCGTGTCGTTGCGCGTCGGTCTTGGTCTGGGCTGGATGTTCGTGGTGGCGGCCGAGCTGATCGGCGCGTCTGAAGGCCTCGGCTACCTCCTGCTCGACGGTCAGCAGCTCGGCAAGCCCGCGCAGATCCTCGCCGCCATCGTGATCTTCGCGATCCTCGGCAAGCTCACGGATTGGCTGATCGAGATCGCGGCCGCGCCCTTCCTGCGCTGGCAGGACGCCTTCGGGCGTACGACGGGAGCATAAGGCGATGCTGGCGCTCGACCGGGTCAGCAAGACCTATCCCAACGGCGTGCAGGCGCTGGCGCGCTTTTCCGCCGAGATCAGGCAAGGCGAGATCGTCGCCATCATCGGCGGCTCGGGCTGCGGCAAGTCCACGCTGCTGCGCGCCATCGCGGGGCTCGACCGCGCAAGCTCGGGCACGGTGACGCTCGACAACGAGCCGATCGCCTCGCCGCATGCCAAGATCGGCATCATCTTCCAGGAGCCGAGGCTGCTGCCCTGGCTCAGCGTCGCCGACAATATCGGCTTTGGTCTTGCCGACGGGCCCGCGACCGAGCGGCGTGAAAAGGTGGCGCGTGCGCTCGAGCGTGTCGGGCTCGCCGAGAAAGCGCAGGCCTGGCCGCGCGAGCTCTCGGGCGGGCAGGCACAGCGCGTCGCGATCGCCCGCGCCCTGGTGCCGCAGCCCGAGGTGCTCTTGCTCGACGAGCCGTTCTCGGCGCTCGATGCCTTCACCCGCAGGGACCTCCAGGATCATCTGCTCGATCTCTGGGCCGACACGCGGCCGACGCTCATCCTCGTCACGCATGACGTCGACGAGGCCGTGGTGCTGGCCGACCGGGTGCTGGTGATGCGGCCGCGGCCGGGCCGGCTGTTCGACCAGATCGAGATCAATCTCGGCCGGCCACGCGACCGCAATTCGCCGCTGTTCGAGAATTTCAAGCGAAGTGTGCTGACGTCACTCGACCGTTCGCTCGACCGCAGCGTGCCCGACCGTGACGCAACCCAGGGTCCCGGTCAGGCCATGTGGTGGTGACAATTTCTCTCTGAGCCGGTACATCGCAATCCGGTACTTCGCAGAGACGATTTTCCCGGGAGAGACAAAATGGACGCCGCAGCACTGCGCCAGATGCAGGCCCCGATCAAGGAGCGCTACAAGACCGATCCCAAGACCGCGATGATCACGTTGAAGGCCAAGGGCTCGACCGACAGCGAGGGCATCGCCTGCAAGGTCGAGACCGGCCGCGCCATAGCAATGGCCGGCCTGCATCCCGCGACCGGCGGCTCCGGCCTCGAGCTCTGCTCCGGCGACATGCTGCTCGAGGCGCTGGTCGCCTGCGCCGGCGTCACGCTGAAATCGGTCGCGACCGCGATCGAGGTACCTTTGAAGACCGGCAACGTCTACGCCGAGGGCGATCTCGATTTCCGCGGCACGCTCGGCGTCGACAAGGAGACCCCGGTCGGCTTCGCCGAGATACGTCTGCGCTTCGACGTCGACACTGATGCGCCGCAAGACAAGCTCGACCTGCTGCTCAAGCTCACCGAGCGCTATTGCGTGGTCTATCAGACCATCAAGAACGGCCCGAAGGTGTCGGTGTCGATGCAGCGGATGTGACTGCGAGGTCGCAAGGCCAACAATCGATGTCGTCCCGGCCTAGTGCGCAATTGCGCACGGCGGGCCGGGACCAATGACCCCGATGCTGATTGTCTTGCGATACTGACAACCACGATTCGTCCAACACAGCGCAGCCTGTGGTTATGGGTCCCGGCCTTCGCCGGGACGACAAAGAAAAAAATGTCCCCCGAGCTCCACTTCATCCTCATCCTCCTGCTGCGCATGGCGATCGCAGCAGCGTTCGTCGTGACGGCGTCGATCATCACCGAGCGCTCAGGGCCGGTGATCGGCGCGCTGGTCGCGACCTTGCCGGTTTCGGCCGGACCATCCTACGTCTTCCTCGCGCTCGACCACGATGCCGCCTTCATCGCGCAGGGCGCACTGTCGAGCTTGCCGGTCAATGCAGCGACGATCTTCATGTGCGTTGCCTATGTGGTGCTGGCACAGCGGCGCAGCCTGCTGGTGAGTTGCGGAAGCGCGGTCGCGGTCTGGATCGTGTTCGCCTCGATCATCAAGCAGTTCGACTGGTCGCTCACCGCCGGGCTCGCAGCCAATCTGATCGCGTTCGGCATCTGCATTCCGCTGCTCGCGGGCTATCGCTACGTGAAGATGCCACTGGTGACGCGGCGCTGGTATGACGTGCCGATGCGGGCCGCGCTGGTCGCGACCCTGGTCGCCATTGTCGTCTCGACCTCGGGCTGGGTCGGTCCCCGCATCAGCGGCATCATCGCGCTGTATCCGGTGGTGTTCTCCAGCATCATGTTGATCCTGCATCCACGCATCGGCGGTCCGCCGACCGCCGCGGTGCTGGCCAATTCGGCCTGGGGCCTGCTCGGATTCGGAATGGCAATCGCGGTATTGCACGTTGCGGTCGTGTGGTTCGGCTCCGCCATCGGTCTTGGGCTTGCACTCGCCACGTGCATCGTTTGGAATCTTACGCTGTGGGGGATCGGGCGGCGTACGCTGCACAAGGCGCGATAAGCACCGTGACACTACGGATAGCGCAATATCGAGTCGCGAACGGCCTCCTTCGGTGAAACCCGTTTGCGCCAACAGCGCGTCCATGTTCCGCAACGCGTTGAACAACAAGTCTCATTTCAAGTGACGCGATCGCGGCTGCCGCGTGCGAGAGAACGTTCGTGCAGCGCCAAGTTGCTCCTTTTGCCCGTCGATCTCCAAAAATCCGTTAGAACTTTATTCGACTCTTTCCCGTACGACTGACCTTGCGTACCCGCCTCGGTCTTCGCCATGCGACTTTTACCGGCGGAATTGTCGATTGGAATTCGGCACGTGTTGCCGCCGTCACGTCCCGTGATCCCCGTTACGCCATTTCATAATTTGGAGATTCCCATGTTTGGCCGCAAGTCCCGCAACGACGCGGATGCTAAGCTCGCTGCCATCGGCCGCTCGCAGGCCATGATCGAGTTTGCCATAGATGGCACGATCCTGAGCGCCAACCAGAATTTCTTGAACGCCCTCGGCTACTCCCTCGACGAGATCAAGGGAAAGAAGCATGCCATGTTCATGCCGGCCGATCAGCGCGAGAGCGCCGAGTACAAGGCGTTCTGGGCTGCATTGAACCGTGGCGAGTATCAGGCACGCGAGTTCAAGCGGATCGCGAAGGGCGGCCGTGAGGTCTGGATCGAAGCATCCTACAATCCGGTGCTCGACGGCAACGGCAAGACGGTGATGGTCGCAAAGATTGCGACCGACATCACCGAGAAGAGGATCCGGAGCATGAAGGACGCGTCGAAGATCGCCGCCATCAGCCGGGCCCAGGCCGTGATCGAGTTCAAGCTCGACGGCACCATTGTCACCGCCAACGAGAATTTCTGCAACGCGCTCGGCTATTCGCTGACCGAGATCCAGGGCAAGCATCACAGCCTCTTCGTGCCACAGGCCGAGCGCGACGGCACGGCCTATCGCGAGTTCTGGGCCGCGCTCAA
>NZ_JBVVPB010000060.1:0-18231 GCF_055807435.1 Bradyrhizobium sp. Ken51
AGCCGCTTTGATCTATCTCAATTCTCTGACAGGAGCGGGCATCAGTTTGAGAGAGTCGCGTCCATCGCTTCGCCGCGCCGGCCGGGCGGTTGGGCGCTTCCAGGGAGCTCGATATGATCAAGTCGCTCGGAATTGCCACGTTCGCCTTCTTCTTCGCAGTATCGGCTCAGGCGATGACACCTGCCCCGATTGCACAGCCCGAAAGCCTGATTACGGAAGTCGCTGCTGCCTGCGGCGTCGGCAGGACACGTATCAACGGCGTGTGCGTGGCACGGACGACCGTCCGGCATACCCGTCGGGCGGTTCGCAGATGTGTGAGAGGGACGACGTGCTGATTGGTTGTCCTCAAGGACAATACGCAAATTGGTGCGTCGCGATTAGAATTCTAGAGTACCGACCCCAACGGTACATCGACGCCCCCACCGGCCTCAGTCTTTCCAGACTGAGGCCGTCTTGCGCCTGAAAGGTTGGACGGACCGGTCACCTTGTGGGATTTATCGACGCGGGAACAACTCCAACTGCAACGCTGATGCCGGCACGCCAACAATCAGTCTTCGAGAGCCGGTCATCGTCAACTGACGAAGCCGACGCTGCAGGTGAATAGCGCAAACACAAAAAGCAAATGTTTACGCAATTTACCACTCGACCATCAACGCGATGGTCTTCATTTTCTCGTCTGATAATTGCCTTCGCTTGGTTTGGTCGGATGCTCGGAATCGTCCTGTCGTAGTGGAGGTGGCGGCATGTCCGAAATGGTGGAAGTGCTCGCCGGAACGAGTTTATTTCTACTCGCCTTCTCGCTGCTGATATTCGACATCCCCCGCTACACCTTATCGCTGGTGTCTCTTGCTCTGTTCAGCTCGAAGCGGCGAAGCGCCAGCGCGACGGTTTGCCAGGCGACAGTAAGCGTGATTATCCCGACATTCAACGGCGGCTCCGGGCTTGGTCCTTCGATCAGCTCGCTGCGCCGGCAAACCCTGCGACCTGTCGAAATCATCGTCGTCGACGACGGCTCCACCGACGAAACACGCGCGGTAGCGGAGCGGGCGAGAGCGCAGGGCCTGGTTGACATGGTCATCTGCCATGGGACCCGCTGCGGCCGCAGCGCTGCCATCAACGCTGCAGCACGGTTCGCCCGCGGCGCTCTGCTTTTGACCGTGGATGCCGACACTGTCTTCGAACCGAACGCGGTTGAGCGCCTCGCTGCTGCGTTCGGCGATCCGCTCGTCGCCGGCGCAAGTTGCAGCATCGCGGTCAGCAACGAGCGCGACTCGATATGGACAGGACTTCAAAGCGTCGAATACCTGATGTCGATCACCGCGGGGCGGTCGATCCTCGACGTGGTGGATGCGATCGCGTGTCTGTCCGGCGCCTGTTCCATGTATCGCCGGGATATTTTCGCGCAGCAGGGCGGGCTCGACGTCGGCCCGGGAGAGGATATGGAGTACACCTTGCGGCTCCGCAGGCTCGGCTATGTCATTCGCTTCGTGTCGGACGCCTGGGCGGAAACAGCCGGCCCCGCAAGCGGCATAAGTCTGTTGCGCCAGCGGGCGCGCTGGGATCGCGATGCTCTGCGCATCCGTTTCATGATGTATGGCGAGCTGAGTTTTCGCCACCCGCTAGAGCGTTTACCGGACACAATCCAACGGCTGGACTTCATCGTCTTCGATCTCGTTCCGACGCTCAGCCTGCCATTCTACTTGGCCTACATCGTGCTGCTGTTCGGCTCGAATGCCGTGTTGTTTCTGTCGGCGATCTACCTATTGTTGCTCTGGATCTCGGTGTTCAATATGGCACTTGTGTTCGCCCTATTCCATCGATCCGTCGGAACCTTCGGCTGGAAGATGGCGCTGATCTTTCCGCTTTACCAAGGCGTCTATCTGAAGTGCGCGCGGTTCTTTTCCTATTCTTCAGAAATTATCTTTGCCTCGTCGCGGAACGATGATTTCGTACCGCCGCGCGTTCGCCGTGCATTATTCGGAGATCGGACAGAAGAGGTGGCCAAATGACAGTCACCCTGACGCGACTCGATCCGCATATTCCCGATCCTATCGAGAGCCGTCGGCGTGCGGCCGGACGGGCCGTCCGCGCCGCCTATGCGACAATCGTATTCGGCATACTCGCATTCTTTGTCGTCTATTTCGGGAGGCCACTCCTCTATCTCGGCGGCCCAGGTAGCGTGTCCTCGCCGAGATATTTGGTTTCACTGCCTTACATCGTGCAGATTAACAGCATCACCGTGCTGAGAGGGGCATCGGTCAGGGCCGGCGAAGAAATCGGAAGGGTTCGGTCTCCGCAGCACGATGAAATCGTCGCGACTTATATGCGCTCGCTCGCGGACATCGCTGGCCGCAAGGCGGAACTGCGTGTCAAAGCCCGGGTTGCGCGCGAATCTCTCGACGCGACGCGCTCACATTTGCGCCTTGCTGAGGAAGCTGTCGAGCTTATCGCAACCTCATCGGCTGCGAGCCTGAATTACCGCATAGACATGTCCCGGGAGCGCGCCCTGGCGAACAAAGCCGTGGTCTCGCAGGAGGCGGAAGCCGCCGAAGCCAGCACTCAATTGGCTGCTCTCGACGAATTCAGCCGGCAACTCGGTGACCGCCTCGAAAAAGTTGAAAGCAGATTTGCCGATGGGAGAGTCTTTGCGCCCATAGCTGGCATCGTCGCGAACAATCCTGCGCGTGCCGGCCAGTCACTGGTGGCGGGCACTCCGATTGCAGAAATTCTCGACCCCACGGATGTCTTCGTCGATTGGTACGTTCCCAACGAACGCCTGTCCGATCCAAAAGTCGGCAACGAAGTCTTTGTGCTGTTCGGCAACCGACGAATTCTGGGCAAAATCGCGGAAATTTTGCCTGTGTCCGACGTGTACCCCGCAGCGGGCTCATCGGCGGCGCGCGAGCGTACCGCCTTGCAAATCGCGCGAATTCGGTTCAGCCCAGGCGCACATCCCCCGGCGCTGAACTCGGCCGTCGACGTTCACATGCACTACACACAACTCAGCGCGCGGATCGCTTCCATGCTGGTGGGACTATTCGGGCTCGACGAGCTGTGAGAGGGAGCGAGGTGCAGCATGCAGATCGAAGGGACTCAAACGAATTGCCCGGCTTGCGGCTCATCCGCTCTGATCTCGTTTCCGGTATTCCACCACATGATCTGCGCCTACGTTGGTCCGGAGTATGACTTCGCACCAAGCATCGCGGGATATACGTGCCCGAAGTGCTGCCGCGACATTGTATCGGCTGACCCAGCTTGCGAGATCGTGGGCACTAGCGCGCGGTGCACAAGGTGTTGGGTTGAGATGGTGGTGTCCCCAGCGTGTGCTCCGGCTGGCTTGTAAGGATTAGCGGCGATCTCGGCTTGTCCGTCGCCAGACGCAAAGTTGGACGCCCGGTCATTCTATGCGCTGAGCAGCAAGTGGGGCCCGTACGCTAGGAGGCCATTCCGATCAGGTCTGACAACTTGACGTGCCCGTCGCCGCGACCGACCTGGGTGGTCTCGCTTCAAGCACAAAGCGGAATATATTGGCGCGAGCGGATTGACAGAGGGGACACAGAGGCGGTCGTGTAGCCCGGATAGAGCGCAGCGGCGCAATCCGGGAAGGTGCCAGACGCAACGCGAGCGGCCCCGATTGCGCTGCGCTCCATCCGGGCTAGATGACTACGTGCTAGCCGCCGAAATCCCGTGGTGTGAACGGCAGGTCCATCACCTTCCATTCCCCGTATTTATCGGCCGGCAGCATCTTGTAGGGCTGACAGGCCTGAAGCGCGCTCATGGCCGACTTCACGAGCGCAACGCCCTTTGCCGACGGCGGGGCTTCGATCAGGATCGGCTCCCGCGCCAGCGTGCCGTCGGTCGCGAGCACCGTGCGCAGCTTGATGTTGACGTTGTCGGTCGGCGCAACCCCGGCCGGCAGTTTGGCGCAGCTACGCAAGTGACGACGCAGCTCGGCGATCACTTCGGCCGGCAACTTGGCCGCGATTGAATCCTTGGCATCGCCGCCATCGTCCTTGGGGGCGTCCTTCGGCAGCTCCGCCGGCAATTCCGGCGGCAGGCCCAGCATGACGCCGTACTTGACAGTGACGTCGGGCTCCGGCGCCTGATAGGCCGGGGGCGGCGCGGCTGGCTGCTGCATCGCTTGTGGCAAGAGCTGTGGCGCCGGGGGCTGCGGTGTCGGGGGCTGCGGCGTCGCCTGAGGCGGCGGCGACTGCGATGGCTGAGGCTGTGGCTGTTGAGGCTGCGATTGCGTCTGCGCATTTGCCTCGCGCTGCTGCTGCGACGTCTGTGAAGGCTGTGGCTGCGGCTGTTTCTGCTGCGGCTGTTCAGGCGAGGCCTGCTGCTTCGAGGACGGTGCCGCGGCCTGCTGCTTCGCCTCGGGCTTCGGCGCGGCCGCCGCCTTGTCCTTGTCGGTGAAATCCAACTTCGGCAGTTTCAGGTCAGGGGTCGGCTCCGGCGGCTTCTTGAGTTTTTCCTCGGCCTTCTCCTCGGCCTTGGCCTCCTCCTGCTTCACCTGCTCCGGCGTCACGATGCTGACGGAAACCGATTCGGGCGGGCTGGCGTGAAAAGGATGGACTTTGCTGATCACGATGATCAGCGCGACCAGCGTCAGATGGGCGATCGCCGACGCTGCAATGTCCGTCCGTATGATCTTCCGCAGTTCCATCGCCTGACTTCAGGTTGCCAAGCTGGTCCTAGCATACGGCAGCCCCCTCTCAATCCCATTTTGGCGCGAAGCCGAAATCGGTCAGGCGGCCCCTGGGACTGGCCAGCGCGGCGATTTGGGCCATCTCGTCGTCCGAAAGCTCGAAATCGAAGATCTCGATGTTTTCCGACAGGCGTTCGACGCGCGAGGTGCGCGGGATCGCAGCGACATTCTGTTGCACCAGCCAACGCAGGCAGACCTGCGCCGGCGTCTTGCGATGAAGACGCCCGATCTCGGCGAGCGTCTGGTCGGTCTTGATCCGCCCCTTGGCGATCGGGCTGTAGGCGACCAGCGCGAGCCGGTGCTGATCGCAGGCCGCCCTCACCTTCGCCTGGTCCAGATAAGGATGGTATTCGACCTGATTGCAGGCCAGCGGCTCCGGTGACAACGCCACCGCCTGCTCGATCAGCGCGACGGTGAAATTGGAGACGCCGATGTGGCGGGTCAGGCCCATGCGCTTGGCATGCGACAGTGCGCCCAGCGTCTCCTCCAGCGGCACGTGCGAATTGGGCCAGTGCAGCAGCAGGAGATCGACCGAGGGAAGCCGCATGCGCGCCAGACTCTCCTTGACCGAGCGCTCGAGATCATGGGGCGCAAAATGGTTGGTCCAGACTTTTGTCGTCAGGAAGATGTCGTCGCGGCGCACGCCGGAGGCACGCAAGCCGTCGCCGACCTCGCGCTCATTCTCGTAGACCTGTGCGGTATCGATGTGGCGATAGCCGAGCCGTAGCGCCTGCTCGACCACACGTGCGCACATGCGCCCGCTCAGCTCCCAGGTTCCGAGCCCGATCGCCGGTATTCTTGCGCCATTGGTCTCGACGAACAGCATGAGGAATCCTCTCTGTCGCGGTCGCCCCAAATCATCGTCCAGGCGTCATTATGAACCCGGCTGGCGACACTGCCAACGGACGACGCCGGCCGCCGAGCCGGATCTTGCGCGCAATGCTAACGGGAGGTTCGCGCCAGATCTTGACGCCAAGCCTTGACGTCAGGCCTTGACGTCAGGTTTTGAGCTCAGGCTTTGGCGAGCGCCTGGAACACGGTGTCGGGGGCATGCGCGATCACGGCGAGCAGCGCGCGGGCGGGTCCCCGCGGGGCGCGCTTGCCCTGCTCCCAGTTGCGGATGGTCTCGACGGGAACGCCGAGTTTGGCCGCGAACTCCATCTGGGTCAGGCAGGCGCGTCGGCGCAAATCGCGCACGGCGAGCGAGCTGGCTTCGGCCGGCGCTGCGCTGGCCGCAGGCTGGATTGGCAAGGGCTGGATTGGAAAGGGCTGGATCGGAAGCGGCTGGACAGGAAACTCCTGCCCGTCCCGCAACTCGACGATCCGTCCGTCCGCCTTCAGCCGCACACGCATGCTCATTCCCCCAAGCAAGGCGATGATGCGGCAGGCCGCTTAAGTTCGGATTAAAGATGATGGCCAGTAGCCCGGATGGAGCGCAGCGCAATCCGGGGCGTCTCTCGAGCCGACGCAGCGGCACCGGATTACGCTTCGCTCCATCCGGGCTACGAATTTCAACAGCTCCTACCTCAACCCGAACCACAATGTCGCGATGCCGAGGAAGGAGAAGAAGCCGACGACGTCGGTGACCGTTGTCACGAACGTGCCGGAGGCCACGGCCGGATCGGCCCTGACACGTTCGAGCGCCATCGGGATCAGGATGCCGCCGAGCGCGCCGGCGAAGAGGTTCACGATGATGGCGAGCCCGATGACGACGCCGAGGCCCGGGATCCTGAACCAGGCCACCGCGGCCACGCCCGTGATCACGGCAAAGGCGAGACCGTTGACGAGGCCGACCAGGCCCTCGCGCATCACCACGCGCCAGGCATTGGAGGAGCCGAGCTCGCGCGTCGCCAGCGCCCGCACCGCGACCGTCATGGTCTGGGTCGCGGCATTGCCGCCCTGGCTTGCGACGATCGGCGCCAGCACGGCAAGCGCCACCATCTTCTCGAGCTGGCCCTCGAACAGGCCAAGCACGGAGGACGCCAGAAATGCGGTGGCGAGATTGACCAGCAGCCAGTTAAACCGCGCGCGCGCAATGGTGAACACGGTGTCGGAGAGCTCTTCGTCGCTGTTGACGCCGCCGAGTGCCTTGAGGTCCTCGTCCGCCTCTTCCTCGATGACGTCGACGACGTCGTCGACGGTGATGACGCCGACGAGCCGGTCCTGGGTGTCGAGCACCGGGGCTGCGACGAGATTGTACTTGCCGAACATGCGCGCCACCTCCTCCTGGTCCTCCAGGACGGAGACGCGGCGGCGATCCTCGTCGGTCAGCTCGGCAAGCGCCACCGGGCGGCGGGCACGCAGCAGCACGTCGAGCGAGACCGCGCCCTGCCAGTGCTGCTCCTTGTCGACGACGTAGATCTCGTAGAAGCGGTCGGGCAGATCCGGCGTCTCGCGCATGTAGTCGATCGCCTGTCCCACGGTGAAATCCTGCGGCACCGCGATGAACTCGGTCTGCATCCGGCGGCCGGCAGAATTTTCCGGATAAAGCAGGCTGCGCTCGAGCACGACGCGCTCCTTGAGCGGCAGCTTCTCGAGGATCTCCTCCTGATCGGCCTGATCGAGCGTTTCCAGCAGCTCGACCGCATCATCGGATTCGAGTTCGAGCACACCTTCGGCGACTGTCTGCGGCGGCAGTTCCTCGAGGATCTCCTCGCGCACGCCCTCGTCGAGCTCGTTTAGCGCGGAGAAGTCGAAATCGCGCCCCGTCAGTTCGACCAGGCGGACCCGATCGTCAGGCTCGAGAGCCCCGATGAGATCGCCGAGATCGGCCTCGTGCAGCTCGGCAACGCAGGCGCGTAGCGCAGCGCTGTCGCCGGCCTCGATCGCATGGGCAATTTCCGCGACGAATTCGTGACGAATCTCGCCGTCTTCATTGCGCATCGGCACGTGGTCGAGTACCGATTCCGCGGCAGACGCGGCACCGTCCAGATGTTCATCCATGGCGCGCCTCGCCGTTCGACAGGTTGGAACGAGTGGTCTGAGCTGATGGTTCAGGCAATACCCACAAGGCAACTCTGAGCGCAATGACAAAGATGCTTCGACCGAGGTGGGCCTCGATGGCGGCAGGCGCAGCCCTCGCCGCCGTCACCGGCATCGCCTCGACTGAAGCCGCCGAGTGCCCGCGCAAGGACGCGCTCGGCACCTCCCGCATTCTGAGCGTCGACGCCAAGACCACGCCGCGCGTGGGCCTGAAGAGTTTTCCGCAGACGTTGCCACTCGCCGACCACGAGGTCGTGCTGACCTTCGACGACGGACCGCATCCGCCGACGACGTCGAAGGTATTGGCGGCGCTGGCGCAGGAATGCGTGCGCGCGACCTTCTTCCTGATCGGCCTGCACGCCACCGAACACCCCGACATGGTCAAGCGCATCGCCCGCGAGGGCCACAGCATCGGCCACCACACCTTCTCGCATCCGTTCATGGCGCGGATCCCCCTCGACAAGGCGAAGAGCGAGATCGACCGCGGCATCGCCGCCGACGAGATGGCGCTGCACGGCACGCCGACGACGACAGCCTCGACGCCGTTCTTCCGGTTTCCCTATTTCGAAGCCACCCAAGCCCAGCTCGACCTGCTGCAGTCCCGCGGCATCGTCGTGTTCGGGGCTGACCTGTGGGCCAGCGACTGGAACGAGATGACGCCGGAGCAGGAATTGAAGCTCGTCACCGAGCGCCTCGCCGCCGCCGGCAAGGGTATCATCCTCTTCCACGATCCCAAGGCGCGCACGGCTGCGATCATGCCGGCCTTCCTGCGGTATCTGAGGGAGAACGGCTATCGGGTGGTTCACGTCGTGCCGGCGGGCACATCACAGAAGAGTGCCGACGCACATTGATGCCGGAATGTCACGCCGGCGCAAAATGGGGTGATTTGGGCCCTATTAACAGTCTGTTCATGCTACGCCATGCAAGTATCAAGGGGACTTGTCGCGGCACGGTTCGGGGTCGGGGTTCTTGCGCCTGAACCGTTTGCCGATGTCTCCGACCTACTATGGCGGCAATCGCGCAAGAGGGCAGACGGGGTTCATGATCGGAAGTAGCGTTGTTGCTCGGACGCGATCGTGGATCGTCCTTTGCTTTGGCGGATTTCTTGGTGTCCTGACCATCGGCTCGCCGGCGGCCATTGCGGCCGACTGCCCCGGCCATCCGGACGCGCTCGGGACCTCCCGCACGCTCGTGGTCGATCCGCACGCGCATCCCCTCATCGGCACCATGCAATACCGCGAGACGCTGCCGCTGAAGGACCATGAAGTCGTCCTGACCTTCGACGACGGCCCGTTGCCGAAATATTCCAACCAGGTGCTGCAGATCCTCGCCGACGAGTGCATCAAGGCGACCTTCTTCATCATCGGCGAGCAGGCCAAGGCGAATCCGGAAGGCGTGCGCAAGCTGGTCGCGGCGGGCCACACCGTCGGCACGCACAGCATGAACCATCCGCTCACAATGGACCGGATGCCGCTCGACAAGGCCGAGGCGCAAATCAATGGCGGCATCGAGTGGACATCGGCCGCGATGACCGATCCGTCCAAGCTGGCGCCGTTCTTCCGCATTCCCGGCCTGATGCGCGCCGAAGGTGTCGAGAACCTTCTGATCTCGCGCGGCATCCAGGTCTGGAGCGCCGATTTCCCGGCCGACGACTGGCGCCATGTGTCGTCCGATCGCGTCTATCAGCTCGCGATCCAGCGGCTCGAGGCCAAGGGCAAAGGCATCCTGCTGCTGCACGATATCCAGGCCCGCACGGTGGCGGCGCTGCCGAAGATCATCCGTGACCTCAAGGCGCGCGGCTATCGCATCGTGCACGTGGTGCCCGCGACCGCCGAGCAGCCGGCGACGCCGACAACGCCGGTGGAATGGCTGCTGCATCCGCCGACCGAGACCACACCGATCGCGCGCTGGCCGGCCGTGCCGAACTTCGTGTTCGCGCAGACCAAGACCCTTCCGGTGCCCTCGCTGGCCGACCTCAACGCGCAGACCGCGCATCAGCCGCTGCTGCCGCGCAAGACCATGGCGCTCGCCAACGTCGCGGCCACCCTGCCCGTGCCCGGCCGCGATCTCTTTGCGATCCCCGAGGGCTCGGTCGAGGTGCTGCTGTCGACGACCTTGTTGCGGCGCGCCGCGACGCGCCTGGCCATGGCGGCCGAGACGCCCCGTGCGGCCAAGGGCAAAGCCGGCAAGCCGCGCGCTGCCCGCACCGCACATGCTGTTCATGGCACACCGAAGCATGCCGCAGAGGCCGAGGGCACTGCCCCCAAGAGCACTGGCCCCAAGAGCACTGCCCCTAAGAGCGCCGCGCCCAAGAGCACCGCGCCGCGCCCGACCCGTGTGGCGAGCCTGAAGAAGCGCGCGCAGTAGAGCCTACTGTCGCATGATGTTGGCGACGCAGAGCAACACGATCAACGCCAGGAAGAACAGGTCCATATAGGACTTGACCTCGCCGTCGCGCCGCAGCCGCGCGACGTCGACCACGACCTGCCTGCGCGTGTTCGTTCCGCCCGCGCCGTCATTGATCGGGCCTTGTAGCCGCTTCGTCTCGGCCTCCAGCCGCTCGATCTTCTGGTAGAAGTAAAACGCCCGCAGCGTCGAGGCTGCGCGCATGCCGCTATAGATCAGCACGAGGATCGCGATGATCGCCCGGTTCTGGTACTTCTCCATGAAATTCAGGCTGAAATAGACCATCGCCATGAATGCGAAATTGGTCACGAAGCGATAGACGAAGCTTAGAAAGACCATGCGGGCTCAAGCCTTAAAGGGTGGTGCAACCGGACCGTGTTGCGAATGCGGGGATCAGGGGCCAGACCGGAACAGCCGGCCTGAATGCACTGCAGGCCGGTCTACGCCAATTTTGTTTCGACAAAGATACTATTGCCCCGGCAATGCCGCCTTTTAGCCACGCCCGGCCATAATGCAAGCCGGAGCAGGGCCGCCGGTCCCTTCCGCGCCTGCTGAGTGCAACGGCTCCTTGGAGATTTGGCGGAAGTCCCGATAGACTGGGTTACCACTGTGGGGTCTGCCGATGCCGAAGAAGGGAATTACCGGCCACGACGACTGGGTTCTGACCGAGGCGCTGGCGACTGCGCTGGTCGCGCTGGAGCAGCTCGACACCAAGCACCAGCCGAACGCGCATATGGACGACATCCGCAAGATGCTCTCGAACGGCAAGGAGCCGGCGGCGGTGAGCCTGCACCTCGCCCAGGCCAAATGCCGGCTGTTTCCCGACCTCGATCCACTGGAGATCTACCGGGAATACGGCATTGGCGAGGAATATGGCTGAGGGCGCCGGTGACCGGCCGGACTCAAGGTCCGCCGGCGACCGATCCGGCGATCACCATGACCAGCGCGGCCAAGTCGATCTTGCCGTTGACGATCAGCTCCTGCGAGGCTTTCGCATCGTCCGCGCGTTCGACCTTCAGCAATTGCGGCCGGTTGGCCGCCTGCCGCTTCAGCTCCTCGACGATGGCGTCCGTGAGTTTCTCTTCCAGCATGGGCTTGTCCTCAGGCCGCCATCGCACGGCAGGATTGTGCGCAGGAGCGGCACATGGCGACGCACTCGTCCATGCCGCCGATCCGCTCGCAATCCTCGGCGCATTCGCTGCAGATTTCGGCGCATTCGCCGCAGGTATGCCGGTGATGCGGCGTGTTGATCAGCATGAAATGCGCCGCCGTCCGGCACATTTCGGCGCACGCCATCATCAAGCGGAAATGCTTGGGCTCGACGTGCTTGCCGCCCGTCTCGAGGCAATGGTTCATCGCCGTGCCGAGGCAGGTCTGGTAGCAGCTCATGCAGAGCGCGATGCAGCGCGTCATGTCTTCGGATTGAGCCATCCGTTTTCTCCAATGCTCGTCCCCTGCACGGGTCAACCAAGGGGATGTTGTGATCGTTCCTGCCGTCGTGCCGATTGTGACGTCCAGGGAACCTCGCAAAGCTAGCCGTAACGCCTCGCGCGCACCGCGCGGTAGCGGGCATCGGTCTGCGGCTTGATGAATAGCGCCGCCACGCTTGGATGGCGTTTGCGTATCTCCGTCTCGATCGAAATGACACATCGCTCGATGTCGTCGGCGCGCTTGTCATCCGCAAATTCGATGCTGAGGGCCGCAACGACCTCGACCGGCGACAGCTGCACCGTCAGAAGGCCGTTGGCCCTGAGCACGCCGGGCGAGCGCCTTGCGATGTCGAGGATCGATCGCGCAAGCTCCGGATCGGCGGGCTCGCCGATCAGCAGGCTCTTGCTCTCGCGCGCGAGACCGATCGACACGATCGCCAGCAATATCCCGATCAGGATCGAACCGATCCCATCCCAGACCGGCTGGCTCAGCCATACGGCGGCCGCAGTGGCCGCCGCGGCAATGGCGATGCCGACCAGCGCCGCGCTGTCCTCGAGCAGCACCATGAATGCCGGAGGATCCTTGCTGCGAACGAAAGCCTGATAATATCCGAACCGCTGGCCGTCGGAGCTGAAGCGCCGCAGGGCAACCAGCCAGGAGCCGCCTTCAAACAGGAATGACAGCCCGAGCACCACGAAGCTGACGATCGGACTTTCGATCGGCTCGGGTGCGGCGACATGCAGAATGCCCTGATACAGCGAGACACCGGCGCCCAGCGCGAAGATCAGCAGCGCAACGATGAAGCTCCAGAAATACAGCTCGCGCCCGTAGCCGAGCGGATGGGATTCGTCGGGCGAACGGCTCGCGCGCCGGTAGCCGTAGAGCAGCAGGATCTCGTCGGTCGTGTCGACGAGCGAATGCACCGCTTCGCTCGTCATGGCCGAACTTCCCGTCCACGCAGCGGCGCCGATCTTCGTGACCGCGACCAGGACATTGCCGAAGAGCGCCGCATAGACCGCGGTCTTCGAGGATGATTCTGTTACCAATGTCCGATACCCCGTTCCTCATGCCAGCCGCCGCGGCAGGCTGTTGTGGATCGTGCAGGCGGCGAGCGCGGCGTGGCCGAACGCGACCGAGATCTGGTGCAGGTCGGTGACGATGTCGCCGATGCCGTAGAGCCCGTCGACCGAGCTGCGCTGATGGTCGTCGACTTTCAGATGGCCGTCTGCGGTGTGTTCGGCCCCAAGCGTCATCGCGAGATGCGAGCGCACTTCCGCACCCATCACCGGGTAGACCATCTCGAATTGCGCCGTCCGGCCATCGGCGAAAACGGCTTCAACGCCGTCGTCTCCCCGCCTCAGGCGCAGCCCGGGCGCGACGACGATCTCGACACCCGCTTCAATCAGCTCCGGTGCCGCGGCCTTCCGGTCCTCCTCGCCTGTTGCGAGCAGCGTCACGTCGCGCGAGTAGCCGCGCATGAACAGCGCCTTGCCGGCGGCACGGTGAAGCGGACCGACGATGCCGATGCGACGGCCGATCGCCTCGAAGGCGTCGCAGATGGGACAGTAGCGCAACAGCCCGTCCGCGACTGCCTCGCGCCATTCGTCGAATGGCGGATGGGTATCGACGATGCCGCAGGCAAGGATGACGGTGGCGGCGGTATGCGCGCCGCCGTTCCAGATTGCCAGAAACCCTCGCTCGTGTCGCCGCAAGGCGGTGACTTCGGCGGCCACCCGCGTGACCGCGAGTTCGCCGAGTTGCGCGGACATGCGCGCAAGCAGGTCGGTACCGGACAGGCCGTGGACGAAGCCCGGCACATTGTGACTGCGCGGGATCAGCGCCGCCCGGCTCGCGCCTGCGTCCACGACACAGACGCGGCGCCGAAACCGCGCGAGGTAGATCGCAGCCATCAGCCCGGCGGGGCCGCCGCCGACGATCAGGCAATCATGGGGTTCATCATCCGCCGTCATTTGGGATTTGGATCGGACAGGCCCGCACCGGGCTCGCGAAGCTTTCCGCTCCGGGCCAGCCTGACTGCATTGCCCAGCGCGCGCGCGGCGTTCTGCACCTCTGTCTGGAATACCCTGTCGTCATCGAGGTCGCGGTGCGAGGTGGCGTAGGGCTCCATGTAGCCGACATAGCCATCGAGTTCGGCGAAGCGGCCCGCCGAGATCAGCTGCATGTCGGTCAACCAATCCGACAGGGCCCGGCGCACGCCCTCGGCACCGACCGCATCGCCGTGAACGACAAGGCCGAAATGACGGCCGGCGAGATGGCGCGGATAAGACCAGCCCTTCAGCTCCAGCGCCTTCGCCTCGGCAGCCTTCTTGCCATGGGTCGAGGTCGGATCGGGATTGCCGCCGTCGGCGCAGACCATGCGATCCATCATCGACTTGAGTCCGGCGGGCACGTGATACCAATTCACCGGCGTCACGATCAGGATGCCGTGGGCCGCGACCCACAGCGGATAGATATCGTTCATCCAGTCGTCGGTCTGCCCCAGCGAATAGTTCGGATAACAGCTGCACGGCCAGTGGCAGAGCGGCATCGCGGTTCCGACGCAGGATTTGCAGGGATGGATCGTCTTGCCGAACTCCGAAGCCAGGCGCGAGAGATCGAGGATGTCAACGGCAAACCCAAGCTCGGCAAAGACCGGCTCGGCGAGCTCGACCAGACGCCAGGTCTTGGACATCTCGCCGGGACAGGTGTGCTCGCTGCGCGCCGAGCCGTTGATGATGAGGATGCGCGGCGTCTCGTCCGCATCGTCATGGCGCCGCTGCGCCGCCAGGATCTTTGCACGCGCATCGAGCCAGTCGATGGCGATGCCGTAATCGGGATCGGCGAATCCGGCGCCCGCCTTTCGCGTCAGCGGGGCCTTGCGTGAATTGCTGTAGGCATCCCAGGCAGCACCAACGATGGCATCGAGCTCGCGCTGGAGCGGTGCAAAGGCGGGATCGACGAACCGGCTCCTGTAGCGGTGCTCGAAGGCCTCGCGCGAGAGCTTGACGGGCGGCATCCCCTTGCGAACGTCGGCTTCCGTCATGCTGGCTCCTCGCAAGGTCGGTACAGTCCGACCAACCCGGGGCGCAGCGCGCGGTTCCTCCTCGCTCTCCTCTCGTGGCTCTACTGGCGAACAACGTCCGGCGGCACATCGAATTGCGCAATGCGCTGGTCCAGCCGCCACAGTTCGATGCGGTGCACCAGCACGAGCGAGGCGGCCTCGCGCTTGGCCTGCTCATCATTGTCGCAGACCAGGTTGATGCATCCAAACACATGCCCGTCCGGATCGATCTGGAACGCGCGGTAGTGCTTGATGCTCCGCATCGTCATCCTCCCCGTCTCGGGTACACGGGTTCGCTCAGCCAGTCCGTCAGGTTCGAGGTCACCTCGTTCTGCTTGGCGCGCTGAAGCAGCATGTCGCGCTCCTTGCCGGGCGGCAGGCTGCGCGCGCGCTCGCGAGCGGTTTGGGCAAATGCTGCCAACCGCTCCTGGAGCGATTGGGTCTGTTTCCTGCGGTTGCGTTTCGCGGTCATTGTACCTTCACAAAGCCCTTCAGATGGAAGGAATTGGGATGGGAGGAATTGGCCCCGGCGGGAGGTCGGCGCCGGGGCCAGAGTTTCGTGCCGGTTGGGGCGGCCCAGCCCGGCAGTGTTGGCAGCTTCGGCCGCAACCGCAGGTTCCGGCATTTCAATAAGTTAACGGTGCGTGATTTTGCCGGTGCGAAACAAAACGGCCGAGCAGCGACGGATGCGCGCATTCCCTTCGCGCGCCCACGCCGCTTCGACTGCGCCGGAACCGAAATGCTGCAGCGCCCGGTCGCGGCCATTCGCAGCAAGGCGCAGCGCGAAGGCATTTCGCTGAAGCCCGCCAACCGCTCGCCTTACAACAGGCGATCCAAAGCAGCGAAGCGGCGTTGAGTGGGGCGCCCATCCCGGCGCATGCTGCGCGTTTGGTGTCGTCGGCTCCTATTCCGGCGGCACGCGGTGTCGGAGATCCTGCTCTTCCCGGTTGTCGCGGAGGGCCTTGAGCTCCGAGCGCAGCATCGCGCTTTCCATCACCACACGGCGCACCTCGCGCGTGGCGTCATCAAGCTGATCCGCGACCGCTCTGCGCTGCGCCCGGAGGGCGCGGCTTGCTTCGATCGCGCGCTCAGCGCGGGCAAGCAGGACGTCGTTCATGGAACGACGATAGGACATTCGGGACGAAACCGCCTTTACGTAAGTTACGTCAATTACTCAAAACCAGCCATCGGCTCAAAAAACATTCGCGAACGCTAACCTGGATCAAGTCTCCCGGAACACCAGAGAAACGCTTAGCCGCGTCGATAGAGTTGCAAATAGCTTGGCGAGAACAGCGCCGCGTCCTTGAGCGCATCGAGATCGGTGATGGTCAGCGTGCGATCGCGCAGCACGATCAGGCCGGAGGCACGCAACTCCTGAACCGTGCGGTTGAGATGGACCACCGACAGGCCGGTGGCGTCCGCAAGATCCATTTGCGTCACCGGCATCACGCAAGAATTGCCTTCGACCATGCCGACGGGACGTAGCCGCTCGATGATTTCGCAAAACAAATGGGCCACGCGCTCGAAGGCCACCCGGCGGCCGAGATTGATAGCCCATTCGCGCTGGATGGCACTGTTGACGAGAGTCTCGCACAAGAACGCTTCCGCCAGCGAGCGATCGGCAGCCACCAGACTCTCGAACCGCGCGCGCTTGATTTCGGTGTAGGCGACCGGCGTCATCGCCGCGATGGAATGATCCATCACGGGCAGCAGGAAGGCGTGCGCATCGCAACTCTCGCCAGGAAAAAGAAAATTGACGATCTGCCGCCGGCCGTCCTCCAGCGTCTTGTAGCGGCAGAGCCAGCCCGACAGCACGAGGCGGATGCTGTCGACCGGATCGCCCTCCGAGATCAGATCCTCGCCCGCCCCTGCGCGCTGGATTCCCTCGAGCATTGCGTATTCGAGCGAGGTGCGGGCCTCCGTCGACAAGGTTCTCAGCGCGTTCAGCCGGCGAATGACCGGGTCCACCTGGCTGCGATCTATCGTCGACAAGGGCATCAGTTGGCCACCGCCGGTGTATGGAACGCCCGCTTGCTGAGAGGAATGGCGATCGTGCATTCCAATCCCTTGGGATTGAACGCCATCGTGGTCTGCCCCTTGAACTCGAACGCGAGTGTGCGCTCAAGAAGCTCGGTCCCAAATCCTTTATGCGGCGGCGGCGCAACCGGCGGCCCACCGCGCTCCCGCCACTCGAACACCAGCTCCGCCGGGTTGGTGCCCTGCTCGAGGCGCCAGGAAATCTCGATGCGACCTGTCGGCCGGCTCAAGGCGCCGTATTTCAGCGCGTTGGTTGCGAGTTCGTGAATGGCAAGGGCAAAGGTTTCCGCGGCCTTCGACTGAAAACGCACGGTGGGGCCGCTGACACGTACCTGCTCTCCTTCCCTGGCATTATAGGCCAGCAGCTCCTCGACGGCGAGGTATTCGAGGTCTACGCCGCCCTCGGGATCGCGGGTCACCAGCGCCTGGGTTCGGGCGAATGCGTTGAGCCGGCCATCGAGATGGGAAGCAAACTCCTCGACCGTCGAACTGCTATCGGCCGTGCGACGGGCGATCGAGCGCACCACGCCCAGCGTGTTGCGGACCCGATGCTGGAGCTCGGCCAGCAGCAGGCGCTGCCGCTCCTCGGCGCGGGTAATCGCGGTGACGTCAACGAACGTGATCACAACCCCGGCGATGAAATTGTCGATGCTGCGATAAGGCAGGATGCGGACGATGTAGCGCGTGCCGCTGTCTGGATCCCTGAGCTCGCGCTCGGCGATGGCAAGCGTCCGCAGCACGCCGCGAATGTCGTCATAGAGCTCCTCGATCGGGATGCGCGCCTTGATGTGCGCGATGGGACGCCCCGTGTCGGTCTCGACGAGATGCAGAACCTGCGTGATCGCCGGCGTGAAGTTCATCACGCGCAAATCGTTATCGAGGAACACGGTCGCGATTTGGGTGCTCTCCAGGAAATTCTCGAGGTCGCTGGTGGCGCGCGTCAATTCCTGGACGCGGTGGGCCAGCTCGCCGTTCACGGTGGTCAGTTCCTCATTGACTGACTGCAATTCCTCGCGTGAAGTTTCGAGCTCCTCGTTTGCCGACTGAAGCTCTTCATTGAGCGACTGGTATTCCTCGTTGGAGGACTTCAGCTCCTCGTTGGTGCTTTCGAGCTCTTCGATGGTTGCCTGAAGGCGCTCCCGCGTCGCCCGCAGCTCGCCTTCGATACGTTCGACATGCTCGGTCTGCACCAGCGCGCTGGGCCTGCTCTCGCCGGCATCGGTGTTGCGCACCGGCCCATCCTTGAACAGAACGACGAAATTGCGGTGGTCGCTGCCGCCATCCTGGATCGGCTCAACCATGATGTCGACGAGAACACGATGGCCGTTGGCGCCGAGCTGCACCTGCTCGGTATGGGCGGGCTCGTTGGTCTCCGCTGCGCGGCTGAGCACCGTACGCAGGTCCAGGCGGAGATCGCGGTGGACGAGTTGAAGCAGATCGAGCGTGGCGGCGCCTGCCGTCGGCTCGATGTAGCGGCCGGTGCGCCCGGAGAAGTGCAGGACCTGAAAGTTGCCGTCAGTGATGACATAAGCGGGCGCGTAGCGCTCCGCGACCCGTTGCGCGCGGCGCTCCAGCCCGACGTCGGGGCGGAACGAGCGCAACGGCG
>NZ_JBVVPB010000061.1:0-16153 GCF_055807435.1 Bradyrhizobium sp. Ken51
CGCGGCGAAGCGATGGACGCGACTCTCTCAAACTGATGCCCGCTCCTGTCAGAGAATTGAGATAGATCAAAGCGGCTCCCCCATTGCTTCAACGGTCGACCTGATACGAGTTGCCCAGCGGAATGCACTCAGGGATCACTAGTGTGATCGGGATTTAGTTTAGAGCAGGGCATCTTCAAGCGATGCGACTAAGGACGTTTGCGACTTGAGATCGACGCGCGGCCGCCGAGTGCGTTATCTAACGTGCATTTTCTCGACTATCGCGTAGAGCAGCACGAAGATCGGTAAGAAGACGAAGAACCAAACCACTGACTGATCGGTTTTCGCGAATTCGCGGTTTGGGTTGCTGTCGGTCGCGTGAGGCGTTGTCGAAAGCACTCGAGCGGGCCGACCTCGTCTTGCGAGGCGGCCTAGCAGTCGGCGGACTGTCTCTTCCGGAGGAGGCTGCCGGTTCATCTTGATGCTTGGAGCGTGAACATCGACGGGAATTCTCGTACCCGCTCGATATCGACGTAACCGCTTCCGTTCAGCCATTCGTGCCGGCAATAGGCGAGGGATGCAGGATCGATGGTAAGCCCATCTCTGGCGATGGTGCGTCGCGTGCCCATGCGGCCGGCCCACTCCTTGCTGCGGGTAGTTGGATCGACGCGACCGACGACGTAAACGGCTGTGTCGTTCGTCAAAGCAATCTCCAAAGGTGCTTAAATGAACTGGCGACAATATGGAAAGCTTATCGGCAGACCGATTTTAAGCAACGAGGATCGTTGCTGCAGGTGCGAAGGCTATCGCTCCCGGCGGCGGTGTCGCCCTGTTGCGTGATTCCAAGCGACTCAAGTGCCTGCGCAAGAACGACGATCAGAACAGGGGCGTTGAGATCGTGCGCAAACTCTCGTCCTGCCCCGCCCGACAGATAGCGATCAATTCCGGGGAAGATGGGTCAGTGATCGCCGGCAAAGTTTCGGAAAACAAAATTTGAGCCTACGGGTTCGACAGGTGAGTACGTCAGAGTGGCGAGGCCGAGAAGTTGGGCGGCGACATGACAAGGACGCTGCTCATCACCTTTCATAAATCCGCAACATCACAATCGGCCATTTTGGCTCGAGTCGCTGAGGACATGCGTTGACCATGGCCGTGATGCGGAGAGTTTCGTTGGAGACAACCCAGCAGATTCTTGTCAAAATCCTCAGCCGTTACAGACGTCGTCGGCTAAGCTCTTGCCCGGGGGCTCTAATTTGGGAGGTGCCAATCCCGGTAACGTGGCATCCGTGGGACGCGGTGCCTTTGGCTTCCGCAATGTGCTTGGCGCGCCTTCGTGGTAGGTCGATCGGCCTCCGGCCGAGTCTTCCATAACAAAGATTTGCGAATCCCCGTTCTTGCTCGCGCAGCAGCTCGGATCTTCTTCAAACGAAGCTGAATGCTTGCGCGCGACGCGGACCTATCGGGAGGTAGGCCCAATTTCCGCTGCAGGTGGATTTCCTCGGCAAGGAAGACCGCCCAGCGTGCGCAAAGGGGCCAACACCTCGCAATGACCTTTGTTCTGTCGGGCGGTTCAGCCTTGACCCGGGCCACGTCCCAGCCGCCGCGGCAGAATGTACTCGACATCAATGCTGATGCCGTCTCCGCTCAGGGGGGTCGCTGTATAGACCGCAGAGACAGCCAATTCGAAGAAGCTCCCGATCGTGAGATAGCCGATTGTGAGCGCCGACTCTCCGCTTGGCGGACCGCCGAGCAGCAATTCCGCGATGTGGCAGCAATCGTCCATCGTCGCCGCCAGCGGTGGAAGGGTGATGAGCTCGCCGGTGTGTTGAGAGATTTTAGCTGGATCGGCGAATTTGGGCTCGCGTCCAATAACGGCGCCCGCGTTGATCAAGGGTACGAAAAATTTCGCGACCTGCGCCGGCTGACCGGTGATATTTTGAATGTTGACCTCGGTCGCGTACACGCCGGGCCGGGCGCCTGCGGTACAGCAGCAGTTCGTCTCGGTTTGTCTGCCGCAAACGACCTTTACGCTGTGCACGAGGAACTCGGCTCGCGGCGGTACGGTGGTGGCGGCGAGCAATTCGCTGAATGGATGCGGAAGACGGTCACTTGCAGAGCCCGTTGGATTTTTGGCCATTTCGATCTCCACGATGTTTGCGGAAGGCGACCTACACGCCAAACTTACGCTAGACTCGACGCAATCTTGTGAGAGATGGCTCACACACTTGGAAGAAACCGCGACAAGCCAAAGTTCCTCGCAAGCAGTGCAACGGATCGTCAGGCGACGATCACTCGATTATCCTCTGAAGTGCGATAAGAGAGGCCAAGACGAGCACCAGGGCTCCGGCGAAGGTGATGCCAAGGAAAACATTATGCATGGCGCCGCATCTCGCTTTCATCGTTCCCCCAGCCACTTAGTTGACCGGGCCGGGATCATCAAAGGCCTTCATCAGCCGTCGTTAATCGTTGCGCTTCAGTTCGACGATGAACCCTCCGACAGATCGCCAGGACCGGAGCGCTCGCAGGCTGGACAAGGCAGCCTCGTGCTGGTGCAGTATCTCCCTCGAGGAGCACTTGCTCCCCTTCAGGTGCCTCATCTGTCGGGTTCCGAATTTCTGTACGTACAATCGCGGTCAGCCCCCAACGACGATGTTGGGCAGTAGCATCATCGCCGTTTTTCGAGCCGGGACTTCGAAGCGTTGGTTGTCACGGTTTCGAGGCTCGCCACCAGTTTTTCCTGGGCTTGCCCCAACCCTTCCTTCAAGCTGTCCAACAGAGACAATTCAGCGACTGCAGGTGAGGTTGTTGCTTTGTCGTTCCTTGAGGATTTGATATTCGTATTTGATTGATGAACAGCAAGCTTTTTCGAACGCTCTCGGTTTGAGAGAGTCGGCTTTGTCGGTACGTCCCCAACCGGCGTCGCAGTTGCTATCTTGGGAGGAGGCACGACAGCTGCAACAGTTGTTTGTGGCCATCGTTCAGCAAACTCCAGTACGCTCGGCGGCGAGACGATCGTCGGCAAACTCGTGTCGATAACGACCCGCTCGGGCACCCGTTCGGCCGAGGCTATCCTTATGGCGGGCCTTTCGGTCGAGCCACCGGTAGGTTCCATCACTTGCTGCGGCAAACACCACCCCAATCCGATCAGCCAAAGGACAAGGGCGCGACAAACCCGAAATATTTAATCAACGGCATGGGTCGTCTCCCATTCGAGACGATCTTGAAGCCGGAATTCTTAGTAGATCGGTAAAGGTAGATTAAAAACGGTAACGTGGTTATCGGAGATGTTGCGACGCAGAAGCGACGCCATTTGCCCGAGAGAGAGAGGGAGGGAGAGAGAGCCGAGCCTTCAGCGCTTGAGAGGATTAGCTCTCTCCAAGACGCAGAGGTCGGCTTCACCTGCGCGCACATGCAAAGTATGGCTTCGATGTCGTACAAATGCGAACGTTGCGCTGCTTGCGTGTGCACCCTGGCTCGAACCTAGTCACTCCAGGTTGGATCTCCGAACAATGGCGCTGCTTGGGAATGCAGACACAGCGATGCCTGCTGGCCTCGTTCGCCCGGAATATACGCGCAGTGGCGCGAAATTGGCGCTTAAACCGCAGCCGACAATCGGTCTGCGTTGCCGGACGCGCGCGGTCCTCTATCTCTGCGCCGGATGAATTTTGATACGATGTATTTCCATTTTTTGGCCGATGCCCTTCAAATTTTGGTAGTCGCGCGATGCCGAGCATCCTTTGACGATGTCACTCACTCCAGGGGCCTCCATCACCGTTTCTGTCAGGCAGATTTCGTTGACGCCGGCTAGACCTTGCACACGGGCGGCAATATTCACGTCCTGTCCGAAGTAGTCGATCCGGTCATTGAGCCTTACGGCTATGGCCCTGCCTCTGTGCACGCCGATTTTGAGGCCGAGCGGCTGCGAAGCGGTCCGATTGAAACGCGACAGCTCTTCGATCATCTCGACGGATGCAAGAACCGCGTCCTGGGGACGCCCGAAGGCAGCCATGACTGCATCACCGATCGTCTTCACGATAGTGCCAGATCGAATCTTGATGATCTTATTCAAGATGTCGAAGTGCTGACGAACGAGAAAATAAGCGTTCACGTCGCCGATGTTTTCGTACAACGGCGTCGAATCCTTTAGATCAGTAAACAGATAGGTGACGTCGGAGACGGCCAGGCTTTCGCGCTCGTCCACCAGCTGGGTCTTGTACAGTTCGCCGAAGCAGGGCGTCAGCAACAATCGCTTACCGGAAAGAAAAGGCTCATATTCGACCAGATGGGGCTGGAACTGGAAAGGGTATTGGAGAAACCAGAAGCGGCCACAATCCTTGGTGCGGTTCTCAATGTGGATGATGTGTTTGCCTGGGCTAAGATCGGCCGTCTGTCGAAACGCAAAGCGTCCGTCGCCAAGAATCATATCTCTCGGTTTAGTGGGTCGATCCGTAACGAACCGGCCCGATTCGAGTTGGACAAGCGTTTCCTGGCGTTCCGCCGGTTCACCGTTCGCGAAGAAAACCAGAAGAAGTTTATGGCTAAGATCGAGCACCTCGAAACGACCGGCAGTTACGGCGAATTCAAATATCAACCGCTGACCCGCCTCGATATCGGCGAATCCCCGCGAGAGTGCCGCAACCAGTTGCTCGTGTGTCATTCCGTGCGGGGGCTTGAAGTCCTTGGAGAAGTTGTAACGGAGATAGTAGTCCTGGACGGACAGCATGTCCGGATGACGATATAGGATGTCGCGAATCGAACTCGAGACGGTAAAGGTGACTTGGATGTAGTCGTCAAGCGCCGCCTCATTGAGGGCGTTGCAGAATTCGCATTGGAAACGTGGATGAACCTGGTCTAGCTCACGAAAAGTGCCGGCGACCTGCGGGCAGTAGGCGCAGATGAGCAGCCACTGCATCTCGAATAGCCCAACCTTAGCGGCGTACACGAACAGCTCGATTCCTTCGGCGTCACTTAGGCCGTTGGCAGTCGCGTACTGGATAGGATTGACTCGAAAGAGATCATAGTCGCCGGAGGCGCGAATAAAACCTTCGAGATCCGAGAGGGTCTGCGGCGCCCAACTCGCTATCGACCCGAGCTCTATGAGGCGCTGATTCAGGAGGCCTTCGTTGACTGGGGATGACCCGTTCATATCAGTATGCTACCTCGCTCCATGCCGGCAATACTGGTTAGTCGGCCGACTAGCCACGCGGCAATCGACGCGGTCCCTTTGTTCCAACTGGTTTTAGTCGAACCGAGCCGGATAAGAAAAGTCAGCTCTATTGGCCTGTATCAGTCGGCAATGCGACGCCTTGGTCGAATAGGCAATGTCTGGTCTCGTCCATCATGTCCATGAGAGCCAGCAGGGGGGCGCCAAAGACCTTAGTCGCTCCGCCGCTTCCGCTCGCTCCGCCGTCGAGCGAACGGGAGCCGGCGCCTCCGGCCACCCAAAGAATGCCTGGCCGACAACCGCGGCGGCCAAAGTATCGTCGTCACCAGCGCCGGCCAAGAATCCAAGGCCTTCGGCGAAGACCAATGGCGAGCCGTCATCGCGGACCGACGCTCTCCGGCCGGCAGCGTCGGTCAAGTGAAATGTCAGGTTATGCGGCGCGAACCAGGAAATCCCGCGCAGCAAGACCTTCCTAGCCCAATTCGGGGGCAGACAACATCGCGGCACAGCACCTGGTTGAGCAAGAAGATGAGGCATTGAAGCGCAAGCTTACGATCTGCCGCGGCTGCAAGTAGGTGGTCGGCAATGACGGCAGGCGCGGTTGACCCATGGCAAGCGCTTGTTGATTCTCGCATGGTCTATTGTCGGATGAAGACTATGGCATGTGGAGGTCGCGGAGCAACGTAAAAGCGTGCCTCACCGGGGAGGCATTCCAAGTGCTCCGCAATCAACCCGCCAATCCAGATAACATCTTTTTTGACCAGCAATCCGGGCATTCTCTCTGGTTCAATGCGTCAAGAGCACCTGCGTCAGTCATTTCGAACTCGCGGAAACTGGCTGCATCAGACGCCGAAAGAGCGACTGATGTCTTTCGCCATCACGATAGCAACATCCGTATAGCGGCCGTTCGACCAGAACTGATCGCAAATCAGCAAAAGGAATAGCGCATTAATCGAAATCAGAATTCCCTTGCACATAGCGGACTTGTCCCTTGATGAGACTGCCAACCGAGCAGGTATGAACTGAGAGAGACGATATGTTTTCTAAACTAGCCGCGGCGACGATCTGCAATGGTTGCAGGCTGGCAAGAAGCCGTTACTAATCCGTTAACCGACCGGTCCGACCAATCTCTGCCGAAGGTCGGTCTCCGGTCCGAAGCTGCTGATCCCGGAGGTTCGCTATTGCGTGCCTATCGTCTCGAACCCTCGCGCGTTCTCAACAGCGATACATTCGCGATTCGGCGATTCGGCCGACCGTGTACTCTGAACTAGGATGTCTAAGGCGACCTTGGTCAAATTAGGATACGGTCCGCCCGGGGTGCTCAAGGTGTAACGGTCACGCTCTTGAAGACAGTGCCGCCGTTGTTGGAGCGGCCGCTGAAGCGGACGGTCTGCGGACCTCGCGAGGTGGCACTGAATTTCCAGATGGCGGAGCGCGTATCGGCCTCCGTTACAGTGCCAAGTGTGAGGCTGGCCGCATTTGGAAAATCCATCGCCACCCCATCCTCGCGGGTGGTCGAGACCCCGAGCAGGCTTAGACCGCTAGACCCCGCCGCCGCTGACACCTGAACTCCATATGCCTCGTAACTCGGGTTGAAAATGGTTGTCTTGATTGTGAAGGTCGAGCCGATCGCGGGAGACGTTGTGCTCGGCGTAGCCGTCATCGAAATCGCAGGCGTTGGATCGCCGCGAATGATTTTAGCCGCGATTGCCACCGGCAAGCCAAATGAGGGAGCTCTCCAGTTGATTGCTTTGAGCCGGAGAACGCCAGGAGGTGGATTGTCGATGATGAGATATTCGACGTTGTCGATATTAGACTGCGAGGCCCAGCCACCACATTGTCCAACTGCGTCCGGCGTGCAACTGGCGCCGGGATCGGCCCACAGGTCAACATCGTATGTCACCGCCTGTGACGCTCCTGCGCTCGCTTCGGGCTCGTCCCAAGTAAGCACAGCGACGACCCGCTTGGTACCCCGAGGCACGTCGATGTCGAAGAAGCCCCAAGATTTGTCGGTGATTGTCATCCACGCCCAATGGCCGCTCCAGCCATTGAGGTCGAGGCGCGCCCAATGCGATTGATAATCGGAGACGCGTCCGAGTCCAAAATCATTGCGACCGCCACCAGTGTTGTTCGCGGGACTAACCTCGTCCGAATGCAGCGTAGCGGAAGCCATGAGATGGGCACGCAGCAAGTGCGGTCGCTCTCTGAAATCAGGATAGTGCTCCAGCAACGTCGCCGCGATGCCACTGACATGTGGCGTTGCCATGCTGCATCCGCTCTTATCCGTATAACCATCCGTCGTTCCCGCCTGCGCGGAGGTCACGACAGCGCCCGTTGCGACGAGGTCTGGCTTCATCCGATTATCGCCCGTCGGGCCGCGGCTGCTGCTGCCGGACAGTTCGCCAACTAGGCTTGATCCCGCGTCCTGCACGTTTCCAACTGTAAGCGCATTCTTGGCCACACCGGGAGACCAGATCGATTGCGCGCCCGGGCCGTTATTGCCGGAGCACACGATGTAGGCCTGGCGGGATTCCCAGACGCGGGCATCGAGCTTGCGCGATTCGGAGTCGGTCCCAGTCTGTCCCGATCCGCTCGCCCCACCGCTGAGATTAACGACCGAGGGCCGCGGCGCGTCGCAGCTGGTTGCGTCCGCCATGTAGTCGATCGCGTCCCGAAGCCAAGAGTTTTGTCCGGTGTTGGTCGATTTCCAGATCTTTCCAACCCGGATGCGCTCACGCGAGCCGACCGCAGTTGCGACGCCGCGGAACCGCGCTTTCGCGGTGCCAGTTCCGGAGATGGTTGCGAGAACGTGAGTGCCGTGGCCATTCTGATCATTCCAAACGCCCGCGGCGTCGCTCGTGAAATTAATCCCGCAACCGTTCTTGTTGAGGTCTTGGTGCATGGTTGCGGCCGCACTTCCCAACATGGCGCCGGTGTCGAGTAAGCCCAATACAGTTCCCGCACCCAGGAAGCCGGACGCACGGATGTAATCGACTCCATTCGTAGCCATGCTCTGATCGTGTCCACCGCCGCTCCGGCGCTCGATTTCGATGAACAGGATGAAATCCAAACCGGAAAGAATGCGGATCTGTTCGGGAGTTGCGAGAGCCTCATAGCTCCGCAACACCGGGTCGTAGCGACCGACCTCCGCACCCGTAGCTTGGACCCGTTCGGCGAACGAAGTTTTGGGATCAGTTTCGAACAGGCTGATGATAATTGGAAATCGAACCACCTCGGAGCCGAGACGCTCGATGGCAGATTTCAGCTCCGGCGCTAATTTTTGGTCGGGTGAGGGGTAAGACAATGATCTAAACCCGGGCATTTTGGCAATGCCCTCCAACGCCTGTGCTTGCAGGGGGACGCGGACCTTGAGTGCTGTCCCATGCAGCCCGAGCGATGCGACCCCGAACTCGCTCATCAGCGTGCGCTCCGTGGCCGCGTCCGGCAGCGATTCCATCAGCAGAAAGGCATAGGTCTCAGTCCGCTCCCCTGCCGCTAAATCCGATCGTATGCGCGGGTCGACCCCGGAGGCCGGTGTCATCGTCCCTCCCGAGAACCCAAGCTGATAGGCCTCAAATGATCGGACATCCGACGCGCCGCGCGAAGGATAATCGGCCGGAGGCTTTGGGCGATCCTTTGGCGCAGACAGCGGCCTGTTGGGCGCCTCCGTTTGGACTGTTGTCGCCTCGGCGCCCCGATGCGGAAGTGCATCGCGCGGCGGCTTGCGATCGACAGGGAAAACCAACCGATCCGCCACATCAGACTTGCTCGGTCCGAAGTCGCGACGTTTGGTGTCATCCGCGCTGGTGGCACTAGGTCGCCCAACGCCCGCCTGGCGCAATTCGAAGTTTCTGACCCCGTCCTGAACGGCTTCGAGCGAAATGGGGTCACCCTCGCCGTCCCGATTGATGCGCATAGCGCTATTCTGGCCGCTAGACGCGCCTTCCGCGGGAGCAACGGACTGCGCGGACGCAAGCGCGACGGGCGCAGCAACCAATAAGGTCGCAACGAATGTTTTCAACCGCGCTGAACGGCAGCAATAGGCCAAACGCTTGGGTAAGAAGGTTTCGTTCATTGGCTTCCTCCAAATGAACATTCTTACAAGGCGACTTTGATCCGATTTCTGAATCGTCGCAATGGCGCACAAGCCGGCACAATCAAATTTGCTTCGCGTCAACATACGACGCGGTCGCGCTCAATCTTTTGCGTTGAGCATCCTAGCAAATCAATAAATGAACCCTAACAGTACGACGGAAGATTATGCAGTGATTTAGTTCACAAGATTGCTAGTTCGATTCAAAACAGACAGGCTCGTGAACCCGATCAGCCCATCGTTCCATAACCACGCAAACGCGAACGTGCAGAGCGAGGCAGGGTTGCAGGCGAGTGAGTGAGCCCAGCCAGCCGTCAGAGCAAACGCGCATTGAAGCCGTCGTTGACGCGCGTTGCAGCCCTCGCTGTCGCGCGCCATGGAAAACTGCCGCCTCGGCGCCATGAGGAATTGCCCCCTCCTTGGATAGCCAAGGAGAGAGCAAATGAACAAGGAACGAATCACTAGAGGCTCGCCGTGGAGTGATCCATGGGGGCAGGTGATGAAGACGCCAAATGACGTGGCGGAGATGTTGCGCCTGAGAGCGTGCGGATGAGGGCTGAAGCGGATTGCGCGCGAGCTGGGCTGCAGCCCTGAGCTTGGCTGCCCGATACCGACGCTTTTTAGACGCCGGAAACTGCGACCCGCTCACCCATTTCCTTCACTCTGAACGTTATGACGACGACCCGCAAGGGAGCTCGACGATGCTCGCTGCGACGCCAACCGGCCGCCACCTCAGTGGAAGCACGTGCTGCCCCGCTACACGCAAATCCTTCGCCGGCTGGCCAGGTTCTCGAGGGTCGTCACTTTCGACAAGAGAGGACAAGGCCTGTCCGACAGGCTTGCCGATGTGCCTTCGCTCGAGGACCGCATCGACGACGTCCGGGCGGTGATGGACGCAATCGGATCGCGACGGGCCGTGTTGGTCGGTTTCTCCGAGGACGCTGCCATGAGCGTTCTGTTCGCGACGACCTATCCAGATCGTATCCCCCACCTGGTTCTTTTTGGCGGCCTTGCCTCCATCGCCGACCTGTTTCCGCCGAGCTTTTCCCCTGCAGAGGCCGATGAAAGGCTAACGAACCTCGTCAAGCGCTGGGGCAGCGGAAGCTTCCTGGCGAACGTGTTCGCGAGCGAGGCGTCCAATCCGGACGCGGCCGCTAAGATGGCGGCGGGAATACCCCGGTCGAAGTACATCGAGTATTCGTCCGGAGATCACGCATTCTGGACCGGGGACACCGAGACCCTGGTCGGCGACATCGAGGAATTCGTGACCGGCCATCGCCAGGCGGGCGACACCGATCTCGAGCGCATTCTCGCGACAGTCATGTTCACCGACATCGTCGACTCCACGCGGCAGGCGGCCGAAATGGGCGACCAGCGGTGGCGGGGCCGCCTCGACGAGCACGACGCGCTTGCGCGTCAGTTCATTGACCGGCATGAGGCAATCTGGTGAAGACCACCGGTGACGGCGTGCTCGCCACCTTCGACGGGCCCGGTCGTGCGATCCGGTGCGCGCTGTCGTTCAGCAGTGCCGCCCGTCAGATCGGGCTGCCGGTACGCGCTGGTCTGCATACTGGCGAGATCGAGATGCGGCGCGGCGATATTGGGGGCATCGCCGTCCACGCGGTGGCCCGCGTTATGTCGCAGTCCGGGCCGGACGAGGTGCTGGTTTCGCGAGTTGTGACCGATCTCGTCGCGGGCGCGGGACTACGCTTCAGCGAGCGCGGTTCGTACGAATTGAAGGGGCTGCCGGGCAAATGGGATCTGTTCGCGGCCACCGGTTAGCCTCTGCGCCCGCCAGCAGCCACCTGTCGTCCACCGATCAGGCGCCGGGAAATGCCCAGATGTTCATGGTGGCTATGCCCTCGCGCAGCTTCTTGATCGGAACATAGTCCGGCGAATTCCAGAAGGCGTGGATCGCCTCCATGTCGGGAAACGCGAACATGACGACGGGGCGCTGATCGTGTTCGCCTTCCAGCACCTCCACCTTCGCTCGCCTGGCTGCAAGCTTTCCGCCAAAGCTGGCTATGAATGGTACGACTGCTTGCACGTATTTCTGATACTGCGCTTCGTCTTTGATGGTATTTTGGACAATGAAATAGGCGGGCATAATCAACCTCCCACGGCAATGATCTGAGAGAAGACGCGCAGCTAGCATGCTTCTTGGGGCGCGTCTCACTCTTGTCCGTTGTCGCAGATAACTGGGGACTGCAACCGGCGAACTCATCCGGGAAGCGCGTGACGGCTGAACCTACGAAGGTGCAGCTGCGATGGTGCAGCTGCGATTCTCGTCAATAGTCGACCGGGCACTCGGGGCAAGTGTCCCCCATCGACTCCAACACGTCCCGGACCCCCGCGAGTGCCGCTTCCGGGGAAATGCCGTCCGGTGGCTCCTGCCTTGCCATATCCAGCGCGCGCTCCCGCGCATGCGGATCGGCGCGGTCCTGCGCCCAGCCGTGCTTCTCGCATTCGCGGATCTTCGGCCTCTGCAGCACGTGGATGGCCCAGCCACGCAGCGTCCGGATCGCCGGCCGTCTTTGCTTCGTCATCAACATCGAAATCCCTCCTGCCGTGACGGATCCTTGGCCGCCGGCTCGTTCCTGGCGGTTAGTGTGAATGCTGACCGAAAAGTGACCCCCCATCGGCGCGTTCGGAACCCCTTTAAGTCACTGATTGTGTTGAATCTGATTGATCGGACCCCACGCCGATCAAGGTCGAGACCCCCCGCCGAAACACAGAAGAACTCCTTCACGGCAAGCCTTCCACCGAGCCATCGATGAGGAGGTTTGGCTCCCACATCAGATATATCTTTCAAGGTGCAAGCGCGCTGCCATGTTCCGTCGATCGCCATCATGCTCGCCGGAATAGCCCGGTCGAACGCAACTCGCCGTGTCCCTCGCTAGACCGGTGCTCTCATCACGCACCCTCCAGATCAGGCAGTGAGGGCACCAGCGACGGCATCTCCAGGCGCGAGGATACGAGCGAGGAGCTTGCGACCGAGCAGTCCCGGCCCTGTTCCTTCGCGCGGTACAAAGCTATGTCGGCGTCACGGGTGAGCGCCAACTCATCCGTGGTCGCATCCCGCTTTTCGGCGACGCCCACGCTTATCGTTACGTACTTTCGCGGCGAGCGCGGATGGTAGATCTGCAAACGAGCGACCAGCATCCGAATCGCGTCGGCCACCTTCACCGCCCTTTCCTCGTTCACGCCGGGCAGGACCACGGCGAACTCCTCGCCGCCGTACCGCGCCGACAATCCTCCCGTATTTGCGGTGGCGCTTCCGATCACCTCGGCAATGCGCTGGAGGCAACCGTCCCCGGCCTGGTGGCCCAGCGCGTCGTTGAAGCCCTTGAACTGGTCAATGTCCATCAGGAGAACCGATAGCATGTCATGTTTGGCGTAGGCCTCCCGCAAGAAGGCATCGAAGCTGCGCCGATTCGCGAGCCGCGTCAGACCGTCTGTCGTCGCGAGCTGCGCCAGTCTAAGGTTGGCTGATGACAGCTCGTCCTCGAGGCGCTTCTGCTTCGTGATGTCGCGAAGAGTTCCGACGATCTCCAGCTCGCCGCCGATGGACTGCTCGGCCAGCTTGAAGTGCGCCTCCAACCAGGCGATCGCCCCATCTCCCCGTCGAATACGGAACCGGACAGAGCTGGAGGCGTTCGCGTGCTTCAATTCTCGGCTCGCAGCCGTGACCTTATCGCGATCGTCGTCATGGACCACGTCGAGACACGACCTACCGAGGAAATCATTCTCGGTCATCCCGAGCACAGCCACCACAGAAGGTGACACGTAGCGGAGGTATCCCCTTCGGTCCATCACGATCACGATGTCGGCGATGTTGTCCGCCAACAAACGCAGACGCGCCTCCCGCTCCCGCAGCGACCGTTCGAGTCCAGTCCTGAAGGTGAATTGGCTCCTCAACAGCGCCGCCATGGCGACGATGATTGCGACCAGCAGGACCGCTACGACCGCATCCGAGATTAGATCGGTCCGCCAGTTTGCCAATACCTCATTCTCTGATCGCGCTACCGTGGCTACCACGGCGTATTCGGGGTCCAGCTCGTAGGCGATGTATTTGACCAGACCATCGAACGGCGACGTGATTTTGTAGGACCCGCTAGGGCTTTCGCTTATGCGCTTCTGGAACAGAGAGGTGTCGGCGAGCTTTCGGCCGCTTTCCACTACCGGCCAGCGAGCGAACATTGTTCCGTCGGTGGACAGGAGGCTGATGCCGCCTTGAGCGCCGACGCCAAAGGACGAATAGAAGTTGCTGAAGTAGTCGCAGTCGATCGCCGCGACCACGACACCTGCGAAGTCCCCGGTTGGAGTGCTGATCCGCTTCGACAGGATGATGGATGGTTGCCCGCTAGTCCTGGAGACGATCGGTCCGCTCACGAGCATCTTGGGGCTGGGATTGTCTCGATGGTGCGCGACGTACGCCCGATCAGAGTTGTTATGGTCTGGTAGACGCTCGAAAGACGAGTATCGCCAGTTGCCCTCGGCCTGCAAAACGCCAATCTCGCGGATCTGAGGCAGCGAATGGGTCGTGGCGACCAGATGGGCATTGAGCCGCTCAGGCAGTGGGTCCTGGTACTTCAGCAAGTCTGCCAACCCGGTCATAGCCACATCAGGGGCCTTGAGGGTATTGGTTGTGTGCCGAGCTAGCGAACGGGCCAGATTGCCTAAATCCTCCTGAGCCCGGGCCAGGGTGGCTTGACGGGCCACTGAGGCCTTCCACGAGACGAGGCCAAGGACGCACGCCATCATGACGGCCAGGAAGGCGCCGACGACCAGTTGAGGCTTGCGATGTATCGCCTGATTTAGTGATGCCACGACGGAGTCACCTGCTAAGGGTGCATTCAAGATGACGATCATCATTTTTAGCTTCAAAGCCGCTAACAAGCGGGGGCTGCGTTGAGGCAAATGCAGGCGTTTGGCTAACAGCCCATTGAGAACCCGAGCGGAATCCGGCAGTGACTGTGGCAATAAGCACCGCGGGCTCCGCCGGCCGCCCGGGTACGCCACCGCAAGCCAGCCGCGTAGATCGGCCACGCGGGGAGCGGCCAGAGCCTGTTCTTGTCTTGCTCTCTCCCTGAGGTGCCGCTGGAATGAAAACTACATTGCGAACAATTTTTGGCCGATGATGGGTGCAGATCCCTATAGATCGAGCCGGCAATGCCCTCCCGTGATCTTCTCCTGACACCGTGTGGGAGGCCGTGGACGCGAGCACAGAGCGGTGGTACAAAGAGAGATGGAGGAGAGTCGCTAAGTCTTTGAAATTGCTTCGGTTACATGAGGGCGGGCCGAGTCCGCCCCTGGGCACCAATTTCCGGCCGAATTCAGCCTTGCTTTAGTCGGGGACGCATCCCTTCCCCGTCCGGGGACGCGCCAGGGACGCAAATCTGCGGGGCGGCCGGGACCTACCGCAATGAATATGCCGCGCATCTGCTGGCAAGAGATGACCACGCTGAAGCGGGACGCCCGGTATGTAGACCTATGATGGAACAGCTTGAGGCGCGCAAGAAGAAGTCCAAGGAATAAGGACTAGCCTTAGCAATCACTTGAAGCGCCGGGCGTTGCCGCGTCCGGATATTCGTTCTCGTCCAGCCGCGCATCTTGGCGACGATCTGCAGCACGCCGGTAAGCGGCGGTGATACGAGCGGCTCTACGAGCACGAGCACGTCAAAGCCGTCAACAAAAAGATCAGGGATTCGGAAGGGCAAGTCGTTCGGACGGAACGGACGGAGATGAAGGCCAAAGTCTGGCAGCGTGTGCCCTGTGGCGGCAAGTTGACCATCGATTTGGTGGATGGTGTGGTCGCCCACCGAGCGCCGGACGACGAAAATCCGGAAGTTCGCGTCCAGGGCACGGTACGGCCCAAGAACGCGAAGGGTGAAAGGCTTGTTACAGTGTTTCTCGTCAATGCTCAAAAAGAGCTCGAAGAAACGCCAGGACTTCGAGAGCAGGACCGACCGGCGATGCGCGGTAGCGCGATCTTACATGTGAGCCATTCCACAATCTCGCGTCTTCGCGTATTATCAGGCTGAGCGCGTGCCTTGCGGTCCGGGTGCTGTTCGTCTTTGACCCTCAGTGTCTTGACTTGAATTTGATAGTAAGGCTTCGTCCTCAATGTCGCCAGCCGTAGCGGGCACCCTGGTATCACCTGCCGATATCCCGGTTGCTCCAGCGTCTTGCAGTTGAAGGTGCTCCTCAAGAAGCGCGCGCCGAGCCCGGAGGGGGCTCCTATGCCAGACGTTCTTGCGTGGCTACCCGCCGTTTTGATCATTGGGGCCGTTCTCGCCGTAAGAATGCTGCCCGAGGCGGTTTTCACGGTCGTTCGCCCTACCGCTATTGTCGCAATCGTTATTCTGGTTGGGGCAATTTTACTTCTTTTGACCAGTCAAGGCCGGGAGCTGGTAGATGGGATAAGTGATCCATCGAACCCAGACTGCGAGTTGGGAATAAGCCCGTTCTGGTGCCCCGTCGCCCTGTTCATTGCTTGCGTCGTGTTCTGGGCTAAGTCGAGTTGGTTCTCGGCAAAAGTAGCGCTCATGTTCAGCAACGTCAGTTGGTCTGAACACGATCGGCTTTTCTCCTGGCTCCCAACCATCTACAGGTTCATTGTCTACGGTGTAGCGGCTATCGCGTTAGCGCTCTCATTGGGCCGCAATATTGACGAGCAGATTGCATACTCTCTCGTGCTACTTGTCGGAGTCGTCGCGCTTGATGGTTTTGGACTTTGGATCCTGGCGTCACGGCTCGCAGAGCAAGAAGCCGCCTGATAACGCAAGCCGGTCTGATTACCACATTCATGCCTTCCGGCCAGACCATCGCTACGGGCGATGACCTTGCCCCACGGGCTTAATCCAGTTTGAAGTTCGCTCTGGCCCAAGACGAGGACCAGAGCATGAAGCGCAATC
>NZ_JBVVPB010000062.1:0-15217 GCF_055807435.1 Bradyrhizobium sp. Ken51
TCGGCGGCGAGCTGGCGAATCGCGGCGAGCACTTCTCCCACCAGTTCCGGATCCAGCGCCGATGTCGGCTCGTCGAACAACATGATGATGGGCTGCATCGCGAGCGCACGCGCGATCGCGACCCGCTGCTGCTGGCCGCCAGACAGCTGGGAGGGGTATTTATGCCCGGCATCGGGAAGGCCCATGCGGGTGAGGAGCTCGCGTGCTCGAGCCTCGGCTTCGGCGCGGGGCATTTTCTTCACCACTAGCGGGGCTTCGACAATGTTCTCCAGAGCCGTTCGGTGGGGAAACAGGTTAAAGCTCTGAAACACCATGCCGGTCTTGATACGGACGGCGCTAACCTGCCTGCCGGAGAGCTTGAGCCTCTCGGCCCCGGTGCTGCGGAAAAGAGGCGCGCCCTCGATGACGACCTCCCCTTGATCTGGCTCCATCAACAGGTTCATGCAGCGCAGCAGCGAGGTTTTGCCGGAGCCGCTCGCGCCGATCAGACAAACCACCTCTCCGCGATGGACGTCGAGATCGACCCCACGAAGTACATGATTCTTCCCATACGATTTCTCTATGCCGCGTACGCTCAGTACGACCTCAGAGGATGTTGCCGCCATCACGCGGCCTCCTTGCGTTCGAATCGGCGAGAAAGAGCGCTGAGAGGGAACAGCAAGAGGATGAAGACGAGGCCGATGACTGTGTAGACCTCCATCGGTCGGTAGGTGAAACTGGCAATGTAGCCGGCCTGGTAGAGCAGGTCAGGGATGGTCAGCACCGAAAGGAGCGTCGTATTTTTGAGCTGCATGATGGTCTGCCCCATCAACGGCGGCACCATGCGGCGCAGTGCCTGCGGCAAGATGATCCGCTTCATGCGTTGAAAATAACCCATGCCTAGCGCCACGGCGGCGTCGGTTTGGCCACGGTCAATAGACTGGACACCGGCACGCAGGATCTCGGCATAGAAGCCGCTGGCATAGAACCCGAGACCGAGGATACCCGCAGTCTCTTTCCCGATCTGGATCTGAAGAAAGATTGGCAGCGCATAATAGGTCCACATCAGCAAGACCAGCAGCGGGATGTTGCGGAAGAACTCGACCCAGGTTCGGCCAGTCCAGCGCAACAAGCGCCACGGAGTGAGCTGAAGCAGCGCTACAAGGAGACCGATTGAGAGTCCGATGACGCAAGTATAAATCGTGTATCTCACAGTGACCAGCAGGCCGTAGGCAAGGATGTCCCAATTCGCGAAGACGATGGACGGCTCGAATTTCATGGCGCTCTCCGTCAATTGGGAAGGAAGCCGGCGGGCAGCGGATCGTCTATTTCGAGAACAAGGGTGGAAAAGGCCGTGACGTGAGCCATGCCCCGCACCTCCGGAATTATGGCGGGCCTGCCGTCACCAGCCTTGGTCAAGCTTGCAATCCTGCCCTCAAAGGGCACGCCGAGGATGTTTTCGGCCCGGTACGAGGCGCCCACAGCGAGCTGCCCTCGGGCGTTGAGCTGCGCGAGCCGGGCGGACGTGCCGGTCCCACAAGGCGAACGGTCGAACTTGTTGCCTGCCGAAATGACCAGATGCCGCGCGCCACCTTCGACAGAATGATAAAAAAGCACGCTGTCGACCCGCGGGGCTGTGCTGCCGGAATTTAGCGCTTCCTTGATGGCAACGCCGGCGCGACACCACCGGCTGGCATGTGCAATGTCGAAGGGAAGATCGATTTGGTCAGCGTCGACCAGCGCATAGGTGATACCGCTATAAGCAATATCGCAGGTCACCGTGCCGAGACCTTCGACCTCCGAAACGACGTCAAAGGCGAGAACGAATGACGGCACGTTGCGTAACAGAACAGAACTTAGCCGCCCTGACTCGAACGTGCCGGTCACATGGACAACACCTGCCGGGGTCTCGATTGACATGCCGTTCTGTTCAAAGCCCGGCGGCAGAGCTCCTATAGCAGCGAGACTTGCGATATAGCCGATGGTGGCATGTCCGCACATGTCGGCGTAGACGTAGGAGAAAATAAAGAACAGTCCCTGATCCGCCTCGCGGGAAGGCACGGGAATTGCCGCCGCCATGGCACCGTGCCCGCGCGGCTCGTGTAGCAGTAGCGTCCTCAAGCCATCGTGAGTATCGCGGAAATCGTCCCGCTGCTCGCGCACGCTGCGCCCACGCAGCGGCGGGATGCCCGCCGTGACCGTTCGTGTGGGATGCCCCGCGGTGTGGCTGTCAATGACAGTGAACAGACGGCTCGTACGCATGGTCAGCAATATTTGCCGGACTGAGGAACTACCTTCATATCGATGCCGCGGTCGAGCATGTAGCGGGTAATGCGCGAGCAGGCCAAACCCAGTGAGTTTTGTTGGGACATCCAGTTGGCCAGGAAGTTGGCGTAGCCCTCATTGCCGGCTTCGCGACGAATACCGATCGTCGCCGGGTTGCGCAGCACGGGCGTGGGCACCACCGCCTTGCCAACGCCCTTGGAGTCTAGAAGCGCAGCGTCCTGGTCAGCAATGATGATGGCGTCGACCTTGCCCGATTGCAATTCCAGCACCGCCTGGTCGCGGCTGGGCACGGCCACGATTGTGGAGTTTGGGATCACGGATTCGGCGATCACCTGCATGGTGCCGCCCTTCTGCACGGCGACCCGTACTTCCTTTTTATCCATCTCGCGCCAAGTTTTCGGTGCGAAGCCAGGGCGCGCAACAAGCGCCCAAATGCCCTCGACAATTGCGCCGGGCACATAGTCGATGACGAGGCCGCGGCGAGGATTGGGATTCAGTGCCACCGCAAGGTCAATCTTGCCTGCCTGGAAGTCGGCTGCGAGATTGCCCCAGCTTGTCTCGTAATACTCGATCTGCACCCCGAGCAGACTGGCGATATCCTTGCCCCAATCTACGAAGAATCCGCTCCATTCACCGGTGCGCGGGTCCTTGATGTAGCCAGGCTCCTCCGCGACCATGACTGGAAATTTGAGCTTGCCGCTCGCCTTGATACGATCGAGCACCAAGGAAGGGCTCTCGGCTCGAGCCGGCACCGAGGCTGGCCCAAACAGCGCAGCGGCACCAATGACAGCAGCGATGATCGCACATATCCACCGGCTCATTAGAGATCTCCTCGTATTGAACTATGTCAATTTATAATTGATCCATATCATTTCTGCTGGACTGCGCAAGGTCAAATTGCGCCGGCCATCGATTATCGGACGCCGTAAGGAGCGTTTGATATCCGCGCGCGGCGGCCCGCGACGAGGTCGGAGATAATGGCTGCCGTCATGGGGGCGCCGCTGATACCCATGTGACCATGGCCAGTGGCGAACAGGACGGCGCTGTGCCGCGGATGGCGAGCGATGATCGGCAGGCTGTCGGGGGTCGATGGCCTTACGCCCATCCACTCACTCACCTGGCTAATCGATATGTCCGGCAGCATCGCGCGCGCGTATGCCTGCAGCTTCTTGCTCTGCGCCGGATTGCGCGGCGCCCCGGGGGCATCGAATTCGGCGATGCCAACGATGCGCAGACCCTCCTGTAGCGGCGTGGCAACGAAGGCGGAGTCCGCATCAGTGACCGGGCGGCTGATGCCACCTGAATTGCCGGGGATGGTAATGTGATAGCCACGCTCGCTGGCCAGCGACAGGGAAATTCCCACAGAGCGCGCCAGATCGCGGCTGCCAATACCCGCAGCGATTACCACTGTGTCGCAGCAGAGGGGACCGGTGCTCGTGTGCAGCGTTGCTCCTTCGGTGCCGGGTTCTATGGTTAGAACCCGCGCCGCACGAATCGAAACCCCAATCGAGGCGGCTCGATCCATCAGACCTTCCACCAGTCCGGGGGGTGAAGTCACATGGCCACTGTCTGGAAAGAAGATGCCGCGTTTGTAGTCGTAGGACAAAGCCGGCTCCAACTCCCGCAGTTGGTCACGGCTCAGCTTCTCGAAAGCCACGCCCTGCCTCGCTCGCAGACTGTCCACCCGTTCATCCAGTGCGGTTGGCGTTACGTCGCGCCATACATGGAGCGCACCGCTTGGACGGAATAATCGCTTCCACTCGGTTTCGCCGAGCATGTCGCGGTAGAGAGCGGCGCAAGGCTGGTTGAGAGCGTGCAAGGCGGCATAGGCCGCCTCCCAAGCCTGCGGGCGTCCAGTACGCAGGAAGCGGAGTAGCCAGGGCAGCGTGCGCGGCAACTCACGCGGGGCAAGGCGCACTGGACCCTTAGCATCAGCGAACCACCGCAGCGCACGCCACATCACGCCGGGATAAGCCATCGGCAGAGCCGATCCGGCATTGTATTGTGCGCCGTTACCCCACGAGCAGCCATGGCCAATGCGCCCCTCCTCGACGACGGTGACGCGGTGCCCTTCCCGCGCCAGCATGAGCGCGCAGCTCACGCCGACTACACCCCCGCCAATCACCGCAACAGCCTGCGATTCAGCCATGCAATGTCTCCTCTCGCGCTAAGTACCCGAGGCCCGCGAGCCTCGACGCGCTCTGCTTGGATTGACATAGTACATTAAAGGCCCGCCCCGTGGATTGGCATATAGCAATCACGGCTCGTGGGTTTCAATGATTATTTTGTTCACCGGCCCTGATTATCGAGTTGGACATTTTGTCAGCGGCAATGGCAGGCGCTTTCGCAGCATTTGCGCAGCGAGGCCGAACGAGACCGGGGACCTCTTTCGTCAGTTACCTCAGCTCGTGGCCTTCGATTTGGCAAAGCGCGGCAAGATTGCGATTCTGTGCCGAGGCCCCGATAAGCGCATCAGGATCGTGCCCATTGCAGCAAGCCGAATAGTTGTGAAATTAAGTAAATGGTGGCTTCAGGCCTGAAGCGAAGTAGACGCTGAAACAGTGCAAGCAAACGGAATGCTCCGTGAGACATCAATGGAATTCCGAGATCTACGCTGGGCGATCTGGGCGTTCCGGCACCCAAGCCTCGCCAAACGGCGGAGACGCTCAGTATCCAGCAGTTTAGGCCGGGCCGCTCCCTGCGCGACTCGAACACAAGGTAGGCGGCGAGCGGAAGCTGCCCGAGAGTCTGGGGCTGCGCACGGCGCCAACGCCTCCGACACGCTGGCAACGCCGCGCCCGGCGACCAGGAGGATCGGACATTTCATCTGCCTCACCCGTTGTGAACAACGCGCCGAAGCCAATTGCTCGTTTGGTACTTCCGCAGCTCTCGTCATCCGCCGATAGACGCGAGCATCCGAGCCCCGATTCCAGAACCCACATCGCAAACCGCCGCGGCTACGCAGGTATCCGCCGCAGCAAAATCAGTGTCTATAACAGCTGACAACCCTTCACCGTAGAAGCAAAGGCGATCGACGGTGTCCTGAACCGGCAAAACGTCCAAATAACGAGACAACAAAAATCTGGATCCACCCGGCGGCTGATTAGAGACATCCTCCGGAGTCAAACGTCAAAGCTCCCCATGAGGCGCAGATGGCTGAAATTCTGTAAAAGATTTCTTTGAATGTAGCGAGCTCGGGGGCCGCGAAAAGCCGATACGGCAATTGACGCTCGAGGCGGCTCCGACGAGCAGCACCGGGCACACTACGCGCGAATACTTTGTTGCTGCGCCCTCACGCGCAGGATTTCAGACTTAGATGACTTAGTCTGCAAGAATCGAACTGTGTGACCGAATATGCTCCGGCTATGACATCGCCAGTTGTACGCTCCATTGGAATTCTCAACCTTGAGCGAGGAGTTCCGCCCGGAAGCTCTCCACCGCCGCCCCGTCCGGGTTCAATGCTGGATCCCGCTAGCTTTAACTTCCCATCGATCGTTGAAACGGTCACGGGCGCTTGGGTAGAAAACGTCGTCCGCGGCGATCCAGCTCTCGAGCCAGCTTATGTCGCAGCCGCTCGGCGCCTCGTCGAACGCGGAGCTGTGGTGATAAGTTCAACCTGCGGGTTCTCCATAAGGCATCAGCAAGCTGTGGCCGCGTCAGTTAATGTGCCAGTGGCAATGTCAAGCCTGCTGCTATTACCGACATTGCTCCGTCACGTGCCGCCCGCTGCCAAGATCGGTGTGCTGACCTTCGATTCGACCCATTGTGGCGAAGATCTGCTTGGAATTGATGATCCAGCCGAGCGGGCGCGGATCGTTGTCGGTGGCATCGAAGGCGGAAAGTTCTGGCATGACGAGTTGAAGCGTCCGCCGCCACCGATCGACATCGCATCAATCGAGACCGATGTGGGTGCGCGGATCAGGAGTCTTCGCGATGCGCATCCTGAAATTGCGACCATTCTATTCGAGTGCGCTGCGTTTCCGATGGTTGCGATGGCGATCCGTCGCCAAACGAAATTACCGGTTTGCGATATCACGGACCTCTGCCGCCTCATGATCGCGTCGGTAGCCCAGCTTGATTAGATTATGCCGGCCTGGCTCGTTATCCTCCTTGGGTAACCTTCCATAGCGTTTCGAAGCCGGTCGGATTCGCGCGCCGATAGACATCTTTGATCGCCGGCAAGTAGCGCCATGCAACACACAGTTAGAAGATCTCGCTGCGGCGACTAACTTTCGACGGACGTTCCTAAGCGCAGCTATATACCGTGTAAACTCGGTGGCCTCCCTCTCGAGGGCAGCTTTTAGTTCCTGTGCACGCCTCCCGGCTCTGCTGGCGAACGTGAGAGCCGGAATTCTCAGGCGCAATACGCAAAGCGGAGCTCAACCGACCGACGGTTCTTTGGCTAGCTCATCCATGACATCCTTCGTTGCTCGATAAGCCAGGTCCACAATCTTGTCGATTTCGGCCTCCGAAACAACGAGCGGGGGTGCAAAGCCAAGAATGTCTCCGTGCGGCATCGCTCTGGCGATAAGTCCCCGATCGCGGGCGGCCTTTGAGATTCGAGAGCCAACTTTCAATTCCGGATCAAACCGGCGTTTCGTTTGGCGATTTGCAACAAACTCGATCGCGCCAAGCAGGCCCACGCCTCGAACTTCCCCGACGATTTCCAGCTGCGCAAATCGTTCTTTCAATCGCTTCTGAAAGTGCGCCCCGACGGTTTTAGCCCTGTCGCCTAACCGCTCGTTCTCTACGATGTCGAGGACTGCATTCGCAGCTGCAGCCGCAATCGGGTGCCCCGAATAAGTATACCCGTGCGAGAATGCCCCGACGCGATCGGCGGCTTCCTCCATGACGTTATAAACTCTCTCGCCAACAATGGCTGCGGAGAGCGGCATATAGCCGGAAGTCAGCCCTTTGGCGACTGTCACCAGATCCGGCTCAATCCCGTAAAGAGTGCTTCCGAAGTCCGCGCCGGTGCGACCGAAGCCACAAATGACCTCGTCTGCAATCAGAAGAACGTCATAGCGCCTGAGCACTGCCTGGATTTCTCGCCAGTATCCCTCAGGTGGCGGGGTAATGCCGCCGGTGCCTAGCACCGGCTCGGCTATGAAGGCGCCGATTGTTTCTGGCCCTTCCCTCACGATTAGGGCCTCAAGTTCGGCTGCTCGCCGACGAGAAAAGTCCGCCTCCGTCTCGCCCGGCTCGGCGCCCCAGTAGTGATGCGGCGCACCTGTGTGCAGAATACCGGGGAACGGAAGGTCCATGTGATCGTGATAGAACGACATACCCGTCATCGAGCCGGAGACCACGGAGCAGCCATGGTAGCCGCGTTCACGCGCGATGATCTTCTTCTTCTTCGGCTGGCCACGCAGATTGTTATAGTACCAGACGAGTTTGGCTTGAGTCTCATTAGCATCGGACCCGGACAACCCGTAGAAGACTTTGCTCGCCTTACCAGGTGCCATCCGTACGAGGCGATCCGAAAGCGTGGCCAACTGTTCAGTCGTGTGCGCCGCATATGTATGGTAATATGCCAAACTGTAAGCCTGACGCGCAATTGCTTCGGCAACCTCCGTACGGCCGTAGCCGATGTTGACACAATAAAGGCCAGCAAAGGCGTCGATATAATTGCGACCCTCTGCATCCTTGATGCAAATGCCGTTTCCGCCCGTAACGATCGTCGGATCGCCCATTTTTCCCGTGGCGAAGTCCTTGAGCTGAGTGAAGGGATGCAAAACGCTCGCACGATCCCGTTCAGAAATGGTTTTGATGTCGATCATCCTTATCTCCCTAATCCGCCAGATCGCCGAAGCAGACGTATTTTAGTTCCATGTATTCCGCTAACCCGTATCGTGACCCTTCGCGACCGAGCCCTGATTGTTTCCAGCCCCCGAACGGGATGGGCGGTCCCGTGAATGAAGCTGTATTGATACCGAGCATGCCGCACTCGATCTGCTCAGAGAGTCGGAGCGCTCGGCGCAGGCTGTCCGTGTAGACATACCCAGCGAGCCCCATTTCGTTAGCGTTGGCTCGGGCTACGACCTCTTCTTCGGAATCGAAGGGAAGCACGGCTGCGACAGGCCCAAATGTCTCTTCGCGAGCAATGAGCATCTGTTCCGTGACATCGCTGAGCAGCGTTGGGGCAACGAAGTTGGGACCGAGGCTGGCGCCTTGTTTCGAGTGGAAAACGCGCGCTCCTCGCTGAGTCGCATCATCAATCTGTGCCCGGCATTTCTGGGCAACTGACAACTTGGTCATGGGACCAATATCAGTCGTGGGCTCCAGCCCATGTCCAATCTTGAGTTGGGCGATCGCTGCGGCAAATTGGTCAACGAAGGCGCTATAGATGCCTCGTTGCACATAGATGCGATTGGCGGCCAAGCAATCTTGACCGGAGGTAGCAAACTTAGTTGCGATCGCGCCCTTCACGGCTTTACCAACGTCGACGTCGTCAAAGACCAGAAACGGGGCATGGCCACCCAATTCCAACGACACCTTTTTGACGCTCTCGGCCGCTCCTTTGAGAAGCAGGCGACCGACGTCCGTAGACCCCGTAAACGAAAGTGCGCGTACTCTTGCATCCTTTAGTAGCGGCCGAGAAAGCTCGATTGGATCGCCAACAAGCACTTGAAGCACGCCCGGAGGGAACCCAGCCTGTTCGGCCAGCCTGGCAAGGGCGAGCGCAGAGAGCGGAGTTTCTGGAGCAGGCTTGACGATGATTGGGCAACCGGCAGCAAGAGCGGCCCCCGCCTTCCTTGTGATCATTGCGATTGGAAAATTCCAGGGCGTGATCGCGGCTGCGACGCCTATTGGCTGCATACGCACTTGGAGCAGACTACCAGCCTTGTGGCTGGGAATCGTCTCTCCGTACGCACGCTCCCCCTCCGCTGCGAACCAGTCCAGAAAGCCGGCGCCGTAAGCTATTTCCTGCCGCGACTCGGCAAGGGGTTTACCCTGTTCGCTCGTCACCAGAATCGCGAGCTCTTCGGCGTGCTCGAGCATTAATGCGGCCCAAGCCCTGAGAACCGCCCCTCTTCTTGCCGGGAGTAACTCTCGCCAAGCTGGGATTGACCGCTCAGCCGCGGCGATTGCCACCTCCATCTCTGTGGCGCGACAGCGAGCAACATCCGCGATCCCCTCTCCGGTCGCAGGGTCGACCACGCGCTCTCGCTCTCCCTCCGAGAACCATCGGCCGTCGACCAGCGCCGCTCCCGTCAGAAAGTCGCGCCGTCTTAGAGTTTGCAAATACCGAGTAGCAAGGCCAGCCGGATGGACGCCTTGGTGAGCAGTCGCCTGAAACGTCATGTTTGGGTCACGCACGGTCAATTCTTGAAATGATCCAGGAATTCAGGATAGTGGTAGTGCACAAAGATTTGCATCGCATTTCCATGCCGCCTGGAGGATTTCCTGCGGCGCGCAGGGGATTAGCGATGGAATGCACCTGAAGGTAGGCTGGAGCGCAGCATGCAATACGATCGGATCGACGCCCGTATCCTGGAGATCGTACAGAAGAACAATCGTCTAACCTCTGAGGTGATCGGGGAAATGGCTGGTCTCTCTGCTACGGCCTGTCAACGCCGGTTAAAGAGACTACGCTCGGATGGAATCATCGAAGCTGATGTATCGATCGTTTCGGCCAAAGCGGTTGGAAGGCCCATTCAGATGCTTGTCTTGGTGAGTCTCGAGCGAGAGCGCTCCGACATCATCGACAAGTTTAAGAAGGCCATTAAATCGTCAGCGGAGGTCGTCAACGGGTTCTATGTCACGGGCGATGCCGATTTCGTTCTCTACATCACGGCGCAAACCATGGAAGACTACGAGCAGTTCACGCGCCGTTTCTTTTATGAGAACCCGGACATCAAGGGATTCAAGACGATGGTTATAATGGATCGCGTAAAGGCTGGCTTTGCTATTCCGATCGAATCGCCATCCGAGGATTAGCGCAGTTTCTTTGAATCTATTTGGCGAAGGTTTTCATCGCGCACTCGCGCACAACGCCTGAAATCATCCTATGGCTGTTCTATTCTAAGCCGCTTAATGCATTCGATGCTCAGCAGGTCGGTTTGCATCTCAACCGGCACCGCGATCATCTACCTTCTGACGAGACGATGCAGATACCAGGAATCTGGCGGAGATTGATCTGCGGTTCGGCTTGCGGAATAGCTCACCTTTCTTTGGCGGATTGTGGCGGCAAGTTCGCTTTGTCACCACCAGCATCGAAGTCTCGGCTGATAGAGTGCGCCGCGGTCGGGTTGAGTCGTCTTGTAGATAGCGATCTTCCCGCTGGCGAGGTCAGTAGTCGCTCCCAACAATCAGCTGCGCAATGGGTCCACTCGTCGGCGCTTGCAGCGACAGAACGAAACACGGCCTGTCGCACGCGAAACGTGCGAAGCGACGTTGGAAAACCGACTCCAATCAACGGACTGAGCCAAGAAGTTTGTCTTTCAACTGCGCAAGTCACGCTAGGCTTCATCGCTCTTGCCGTGCACTCCAAAACGACTTTGTGATTCGATCCTAGAGGCAACATAGAACCCGAGATGACCCAGCCATTGAAGCCGCCGGCGTTTAGCCCAAACGGCATCACCGCCCCGCTTCGCCAGCTCACTTTTCGACGGATATGGCTGGCGAGCGTACTTGCCAATCTGGGCGCCCTGATACGGAGCGTAGGAGCGGCTTGGACGATGACGCAGATGACGTCATCAGCCGATAAGGTCGCGCTGGTTCAGACCGCTCTGATGCTACCGGTGATGCTGATATCGATGCCCGCCGGCGCGATTGCCGACATGTACGATCGACGCATCGTGGCGGTACTGTCGGTCGGTATCGCGCTCACCGGCGCCGCCGCCCTGACAACGCTTGGTTGGTTGGGCCTTCTTACCCCAAACTTGCTGCTGATTTCATGTTTCGTGGTGGGCACTGGAATGGCCCTGATGGATCCTGCTTGGCAGTCTTCAGTCAGCGAGCAAGTGCCACCGGAGACGCTTCCGGCCGCGGTGGCGCTGAACAGCATCAGTTATAATATTGCGCGAAGCGTGGGACCAGCCATCGGCGGCATCGTGGTGGCAACCGCAGGCGCCGTGGCGTCGTTCGCGATCAACACGCTGCTTTATATTCCACTGATTCTGGCGCTTTTTCTATGGAAGCGTGTCTCCGAGCCGAGTCGCCTGCCGCCAGAGCGACTTAGCCGGGCCATCGTTTCGGGCCTGCGCTACATAGTTAATTCGCCGTCCATCAAGATTGTACTGGTTCGTTCGATGGTTATGGGTGTACTCGGCGGCGGATTAATTGCGCTCATGCCCCTTGTAGCCCGCGACCTGCTGTTGGGTGGTGCCCAGACCTATGGCATTATCCTCAGCGCCTTTGGTCTCGGTGCAGTGGTCGGCGCGCTCAACATTACGATTGTTCGCCGGCATATGACTGGCGAGTCGGCAATCCGTGCCTGCGCCTTGTCAATGAGCGGAGCAATCGCTGCAATAGCGCTGAGCGGCGCGCCGATGTTGACAGCGATAGCGATGTTCCTCGCCGGTGCTGTGTGGATGATTGCTTGGGCTCTTCTTAACATCGCGGTTCAGCTGTCAGCTCCCCGCTGGGTCGCAGGCCGTTCGCTTGCGGCCTACCAAGCGGCGGGATCCGGCGGAGTCGCCGTTGGCAGCTGGGCCTGGGGTTATCTCGCTGACGTCACCGGCGTGCAAATCGCGCTTCTGATCTCAGCGGCCCTGATGCTGGCATCACCGATCCTCGGTGTTTGGCTACGTATGCCGCGCATCGGCGCTCGTCAACAGGACGCCGAGATCTTGGCCGACCCCGAGGTTCGGCTTGAACTTTCCGGTCGCAGTGGGCCCCTTGTGGTCGAAATTGAGTATCGCGTAGAGCAAGAGAATGCACGTGCCTTTCACAAGGTGATGCAGGACGTTCAGTTATACCGCCAGCGCACCGGCGCGTATGGCTGGTCTATCGCGCGCGACATCGCCGACCCAGAACTTTGGACCGAGCGCTATCACTGTCCGACATGGCTAGACTACCTGCGACAGCGCAACCGCGCGACCCAGTTAGAGCGCGATCTAGATCGACGGGCAGCCGAGTTGCACAAAGGTCCGGAGCCCGTCCGCGTACGCCGCATGCTGGAGCGCCCGTTTGGGTCGATGCGCCGGAAAGAAAATGATCACGATCGCGCTGCGAAGGAAGCGATGCACGGTCAAGAGCTGATTCGGAGTTGAAGGACTAGCGGAACGCCCGACTGGCGGGCTTGAGTGGAGGCAAGCCCTCGTCATAACGCAAAAATGAAAGTGCGGTTGTTCGATAACAGCCGAGTCCCTGTCGAAACAATTGTGAGCACAACTATCGTGCTCTTGCGAGTAGCGCATCCACTCGAACCAATGTCAGCAGGCAGTGGTGTGCTGAAACGGCAAATGATCTGCAGGTGTTTAGCGGTTTCTGCACGAACTTGCATCTCGCGCCCGACACGGAAGTGGCGGATCCTCGACTGCTCTCGCGTGCGCGAAATCGGTGTCGCTTTTGGTATCGCTTCACGTCTGAGCCTCAGAAATGCGCCTCGTCCTGACCTGTGCACAAAATCAGCGGAAAGGCCGATAAAATTGCGGAAATTCAGCCTCGCCAGCTCGATACATTGAGGCGGATGATTGAGCCCCAACCCACAACGACCGAGCGTCGCGCTGAGGTCGACGTGAAGACGGACTACATGTCCGGAATCGATAGCGGGGCGATCAAGATCATTCCGAGCTTTTTCGAGAACGCTTCGCTCCCCGGGCTCAGCACGAACGGGACGACGATCGTTCTTTTCACCGAGAAGGGCATGTTGGAAGCGCTTCTCCTCGACGGCGGCTGTGTCACCAATGTGCGCTCAGTTGCAGCCAGTACGCTGGCGTCCGACAACCTGACCCGGCGCAACGCCTCAGTCGCTACCGACTTTGGCACGGGTGTGCAGGCGCGCTTTCGGCTAAGAGCATTGGCTATGGTGAAGTCCTTGCGCGAGGCCGTTGCTCGCCCGGGCGGGGACCGACAAGACCCGTATCCTGACGGCGCTGATCCACTTGCGCTCAATGAGCGACTTCGTATCTATGAATAAAATCTGGGAAGCCTGGATGCCTGTTGGCGCGGCCCCGGCACGCACTTCTGTCGAGGCCGCGCTGGCCACGCCCGAACTAGATGCCGAAATATTCATCGTCGCGGCGGCCGAAGGTACGGCCGCTTCACTGGCTGGAGTCTGAGATGTTAAACACCACACATTTGACCCAGTACCATACCCGTAGCGGATGGAATGCCCTACTGCCTCCACGTGTACCGCGCGAACAGAAGCTGGCGACAACTCGCTTCGCCTCGATCGTGATCGGCGCGGGGTACACGGGGTTGGCAGCGGCCCGTCGCACCGCCGAACTTGAACTCGCCAAGGAAGTGCTCGTGCTGGAGGCGTCGGAGATTGGCGAAGGTCCGTCCGGGCGCAATTCTGGCTTTGCGTCGGTCTTCCCATCGAATCCGACGGCCAACGATTACGGTTCTGCAGACGATGACGCGATCCGCAAGGTCCGAATCTCTATGGCCGGACAGGAGTGGCTTCGCTCGTTGATCAAGGAGCACAATATCGATTGCGACTGGGACGAAGAGTCGCTGCGCATCAATGCCGCGGCGACGCCTGAGGGTGCCGTCGCCGCCAAAAGCTGGCTGCAGTCACTGCGAAAGTGGGGTTTCACCTGCAGGGTGCTGAGCGACGATGAACGTGTGGCCCAGCTCGGGACGGACTACTACACGACGGCATTCGATGTCCGCCCTCGTGCACTCGTCCAACCTGCCGCCCTGATCCGCGGGCTGGCAGCAAGCCTGCCGCCGAACGTGACGTTACTCGAGAGAACACTCGTGACGCGCGTCGAAGGTAACGGACCGTTTAAGGTCCATAGCACGAAGGGCACCTTCACGGCTGACCGACTGTTCATCGCGAACAATGCGCAGGCCCGGGATCTTGGGATTCTCCCTGACCGCACCGTCACCATCCTAACGTATGCCGCACTCACGCCTCGCCTAGACGAGGACGAGCTCGCCAAGCTCGGTGTCGCACCGATCTGGGGGATGACGCCTATCAACAGTATGGGCATGACTATGCGCAAGCTGAAAGACCGCTTCCTGGTGCGAAGTATGTCTTCATACGGCAGGGAGACGGATCCGAAGACCGTACGCGAGGAGCTGAGCCGTCTGTACCGCAACCGCTACCCTCGCATGAACTCACACGTGTTTGAGTACGTCTGGGGCGGCACCATGGCGTTCAGCGGGAACGGTGGATTTTATTTCGGCGAAGCGAGGCCCGGCATCTTTGGTGCTGTCGGCTGCAACGCCGCGGGCGTGGTGAAGGGCACGATTCATGGCAAGTTGCTTGCCGAGTTAGCTTGCGGTTCACAGTCGGAGCTCTTGACAGACCGCCTAAGGCAGACCGGACCCAACTGGCTGCCGCCGGAGCCGTTCCGCGGCATTGGCGCCATGTCCCGCATTGCTTGGCTGCGGCGTAAGGCCGGGCGTGAATACTGAGTTCGTTGATTTTTCAAGAAGGGCGGCCCTTGCCCGCCTCGTAAACGCGCGAGCGGCTAGTCGAGACCAAGCTGCAGCCACGGACAAACTCTTCGAAGCGTAGTCCCCCGGTCCGGCAGAGCCGGGAAAAGAACCTCATCGGGATAACATGAGGATTGCGAGGCTCTCGAGTCCTGCCCTGAAGAACGCGCCGGTGTGATTCGCCTCTCTCGAAGAGGTTGCGACACACAGTCATCACAGCTCGCATGATGTAGGGACAGGGACGAAGGTCTGCGGTAACCGTCCGGTGAGGTCTTCACCGGGGGCTTACGGTCTGCGCGATGAGCACTGGAGAGACGAATACCGCGTCACCAGTTCGACGGTGTCGTCACATCACCCGTGCGTACGCAAAGCCCAGCCGCTCGGTTATGGGTCCGTA
>NZ_JBVVPB010000063.1:0-14617 GCF_055807435.1 Bradyrhizobium sp. Ken51
TCGTGCTCAGATGGGCATGTATGCGGGCGTCAGCGAGCGCCACCTAGACCGTCTCTTCTCTGAGCATCTGAATGCAGGATAATCGCAATTTGCGGCTGGCTCATGCCAGACGACTACTGCAGCAAAGCCCGCTTTCTGTTTCAGAGATCGCATTCGCCACTGGCTTCTCTAGCGCATCACATTTTTCACGGGCCCATCTAAGCTTGTTCGGTAAGACGCCAAAAAAAGAACGCCCATTGCGTGTTGCTTGACTATCTCACAGTTCAACGTTTGGCATTGCAGCCACAAAGTCGGAAGCGTGGAGAGCGGGTGACGGAGAGTATGAACGTGTGATTGTCCGCATATGGTTCGCGGGCAAGTCCTCGCTTGCGGAGGGCTCCGTCTTAATTGCCCGTGCCGACACCGCTGCGCTAGGTCTGTCACTGTTACACTTGGCCTCTCTCTCGGCGCTGTAGAGAGACAGAAACGCCGGCACTTCGAGGAAGAGGCTGACATTCGCTGCATAGTTGGACCCTTAACCAAGTCACTCCTAAGAGTCTGACTCATAACGCGTTGTCGTGGTGTCTATCGAGGCGTCGGATCGGTAGCCTGAAATTGCAACGAGGCGCCAAGGGACCTCAGTGGCTGCGGCCTCCTCGAAGTCTCTGGCGTGGCGGCGGCAGACCGAATGACAGCTCAGTTCTGGTAAATCTTCAACTGATTCTCAATGTGCTGGGCGCATTGCGCGGTCTGCTGAATCTGATTGTTGATCTGTGTCGTCTCAGAGCCCGGCCTTGTTCTCGCGGCAGCTCCGTCTTTTGCGGTCGTATGCTGCTGCCGCGCGGAGAGTGATCTTCCACAGTCGAGATACGAAATTCGGCGAGAACGCCATCGAAGCGCAGATTTGCGGCGCAATCACCGGCAAATTGCAGAACTAATACTCAATGGGGCCCTAATGTAAGTGACAAGACAAGCGCCACGCGTGACAAGGCCACGCGTAAAGAAAAAGAATCGCAGCACACTTGTGGAGCACGTGAGCAACGGCTGGACCGGTCTGGCTGTTTGGCTGTTAGGAGGATTCAGTGATCAAGGCGCCTGGGACGAACGCATGAATTCGAGTGCTCAGTCTGCGTCGGAAGGCAGTGCCCTGAAGTTTGAAGGCAGAACGTACCTCGATGGCCGGGCTAGTGATCCGCGCACGTTCGGATGGATGCAGGGCTCGCCGCCGCCCGCGGAAAAGCAGGTCACATTTGAAAATGACCGCTGGCTGAATTTCCCAGAAATTCGCTGGAGCCTTTCGCACATGCGGGAGCTCGTGCCAACGGTATGCGTGCGCCGCGGCGATGGCCCACGAAAGTTTTTCGGCGCGCCATCCGCCGCCGATGCTGCGACAGTGGAAGCGTTGACATTCCGCGACATGAACGGGTGCGTCCGGCGCTTGGGTGAAGCGCTGATTGATACCTATACTGACGGAATCCTAGTGCTGCACCGCGGACGCGTAGTCTACGAGCGTTATTTCGGTGCTCTGGAGGCGCATCTGCCGCATGCCTGCTTTTCGGTCACGAAGTCTTATGCAGGCACGCTCGCGTCGACTTTAGTGCACGAAGGCCTGCTCGATGATCGTCAGCTGATCCCGTACTACCTGCCCGAACTGAGCGGCACTGCGTGGGCGGATGCCACACTGCGCCATGTTATCGATATGCAGACCGGATTGGATTACAGTGAAGATGAGGCAGACGAACAATCCAGCTCCTCAATATATATGCGCGCCTGTCGCACGCGGTCGCGGCCAATCGACTACGATGGGCCCCTGACGTCGTGCGACTACCTGCGCACCGTGCGCAAGGAGGGCGTGCACGGAGAAGTCTTCGCCTACAAGAGTGTGAACACCCAGGTTATGGCTTGGGTGATGGCACGCGTGACCGGCCGTTCGTTCGCGCAGTTGCTTCATGAGTACCTTTGGTCGCCGCTCGGCGGCGAGGAGGACGGTTACTTAGTCACTGACCCCGCTGGCATGCCGTCCGCTAGCGGCGGCCTGTACGCGAGCCTGCGCGATCTGGCGCGCTTCGGCGAGTTGATCCGGCGTGAAGGTGATTGGGATGGCAAGCAGCTCATTCCGGCGGCCGTTATAGCAGATATTCGGCGCGGCGGAGATTTAGCGAGATTCGATTCCGGGCGTTTGTCCGGATATTCATACCGCAGCCAGTGGTGGGTTTCGCATGACCAATTCGATGCCGTGGAAGCCCGGGGCATTCACGGCCAGCGCTTGTACATCGCCCCCGGAGCAGAGATGGTCATCGCACGCTTCGGATCGCAGCCAGTGGCCTCGTCTGCGTTCAGTGACCCGATTATCATGCCGCAGATGCTGGCGCTGGGACGGTTTCTGCGGGGTTAGCTAGCTGTTTGCTGGGCCGCTGAAGAGGCCCAGGGCAGCCGGGAAGAAGAGGAAGTTTAGCGTGGACAACAAGCATCAAATTAAGGATCTCGCGAGCCGGCCTGTCTCGAAGGAACTCGCCTTCGCGGAGTCGGAATATCGCCTCCGTATCGAAAAACTCAGGAGGATAATGGACGCGAGAGGCTTGGACGTCCTCCTTGTTACACACGCTCCCAACTTGAGCTATCTGAGTGGGTACCAGAGTTTCGGGACAGGTTGGTATTCGTGCATGATACTCCCCCTCGAGGGTAAACCGATCCTTCATATGCATGGGTTAGAGTTCGGGCCAGCGATGCTTACCAGTTGGGTGGCAGATATACGGTCCGTCCCCTGGTCTCACGAGGATACTATCGTAAGCGGTCTCGTGGGCATTTTAAAAGAGCGAAGACTGGAAGGGAAGCGAATCGGCTGGGAGATCAAGAAGCCCGGCCTTAGTATTGAACTTTACGAAGGGCTGAAAGGTGCGCTGCCTGACGCTACGCTCATTGAAGCCTCAAATGTCGTTGCGCAAACTCGCGTCGTCAAATCGCCAGCCGAACTGGAGTGCCTGCGCAGTTCTGCTCAGATTACGCTGAAGGCTTTTGACGCCGTGTTGCCAGTGATACAGCCCGGTATCACCGATAACCAGATCGCGGCAGTGATTTACGAGACGCTGATCAAGGAAGGGAGCGAATATTTCAGCACCCAGCCCATTGTCTCAGCGGGTCAACGTAATTGCTACGGTCATACCACTTTCAGGCGCACGCCAATTCAAAATGGGGATACGGTGGCTCTGGAGTTTGGCGCTGCCTATCAGCGCTACACCAGCGCGATCTTTCACACCGTAGCCATTGGCAAACCATCTCCCGTGGTCGAGAAGCGGGCGAAAGCAATTAATGAGACTCTCGATCTGATGCTTCAGGCGGTCAAGCCCGGCCGAACCATTCACGACGTCGCGCGGGAAGCTGGCACTGCCGGTCTGGAAGAGATCATGGGCCGGCCAAACTCTTCACAAGTTTACGGATACTCGATCGGCCTAGGATTTCCTCCTACTTGGAGTGAAAACCTATTCTTCCTCCGGGAGGGTACAGAGACGGAACTGGTGCCCGGCATGACGTTCCATTCCCCGCTGACGGTCCGCACACCTGGCACCCCCGGTGTGGGTTTCAGTGAAACATGGGTTGTCACGGAGACGGGGTGCGAAGTCCTTACCAAGCACGATCGCGCGCTAACTGTTGCCGGGGCATAGCAGCGGCCGTCCTGTAAGCAATCAACAATCCTGGCTTCGACTATACTTCGATGGTCGAACTCATCATCGGTGAATTGATACACGAGCCGTTCACAGGCTCGTCTAAAGGCGACCGGTTCGAAGGTGCGCAGTGCAAGGGAAGGGGAGGGTTCTTGCTATGTTAGTGTCTCGACGCGATCTGTTCAAAAGGGGCTTGGTTGCGGGGGCGGCTCTTTCAATGCCGTCCCTTTTGCGGGCCGGCACGGTGCGTATGGTCATGCCATTCGGCGTGCGTTGCGCGCTGCGTGCCCCGCGAACATCGGTCGCTCACCGCGTTCTGTGATCCGCCCATTGGGAAGGGAGAGCCTCATACTCGTCCAGAAGACAAGTTCAGAACAACCACACCACTGAGAACAGAAGGGAAATTGAACATGAAAATCTCTCGACGCGACCTCATGAAGGCAGGCTTGGCCGCCGGGACGGCTGCATCGATGCCCTCGACTGTGAGGGCACAGTTAATGCCGACGGCAGCGCGAACGGTGCGTATGGCAATGGGCAGTGTGACCAATTTCGATCCGTACTCTACGACAAGCGACTCTACTATAAATTATGCGCTGGCTATTTACGACTCACTGTTCGCACTCGATTCGAAGTATACCGCTCAACCGCAAATGGTAGGAAAGTGGGGCGTTTCCGACGATAAGAAGACCTACACGTTCGAACTCCGGGAAGGCCTGCGCTTTCACAACGGCGCCCCTGTTACGGCGACGGATTGTGTCACCTCGATACGTCGCTGGTGCCAGTCGTCCCGTGGACAATTGGTCAACGATCGGGCAAAAGATATCTCGAAGACAGACAATAGGACATTCACAATCGCGCTCAAAGAGCCGTTGCTGATTCTAATTAATCAGCTGGCTAACGCAACGGGTCTATTCGTTATGCGCGAGACGGATGCAAATCGCCCCCCGACCGATCCGGTGACCGCACACATCGGATCGGGGCCGTTTACATTCAATGAAGCGTTTTTCAGGCCGGGCGCGAGCATTGTCTTCGATCGAAACGAAAAGTACGTCCCGCGTCAGGAGCCGCCCAGCGGATTTTCCGGCGGCAAGGTTGTTCGTGTCGATCGCGTCATCTGGGAGAACCTCACCGATCGGCAGACGGCTTTTGCGGCTTTGCAGGCGGCTGAGATCGATTTCCTTTCAGCTGCTCCTGCTGATCTTTTCTCGGCGATCGAGAGCGATCCCAATCTTGTGCTCGAGGATCTTCGAAAGTCAGGCGATGATTATTTTCTGCGCATGAATTGTCTGCAGAAGCCGTTCGACAACGTGAAAGCGAGGCAAGCCATGCTTCACCTGATTGATCAAATGGCATTCTTGCAAGTCATAAACCCAAATCCAAAATACACGCGCACAGTCACGTCGTTGTTCGGAACCGATACTGCCTATACCAACGACGCCAATACGGGATGGTATCAGAGGGGTGGTAATCCGGAAAAAGCCAAGCAGCTCTTTCAAGAGGCCGGATATACTGGCGAAAAAATCATCATTCTCCAACCCACAGATTGGGCGCCCGCCAGCGATGCCTCACAACTCCTGGCGGCGACGCTGAAGAAAGTTGGGGTCAATGCCGAGCTTGCACCGAGCGACTGGGCTGGGCTAGCCGCGCGCCGAAATAAACAGGGGCCCGTCGAGCAAGGCGGCTGGAGCATCTTCATTTCGAGTTCAAGTGATTTTGGTTTTAGCGATCCACTTCTTCCCTATCAGGCCATGAATGGCGAGAAGGGTTGGTATGGCTGGCCGAAGAACGATGAATATGAGGCCCTGCGGACCAAATGGCCAGATACCGCGACGCTCGAAGAGCGCAAGGCGCTAGCCCGCAAGATGCAGCAAGTTTACTGGGATACCGTTGGCCTCGTCTTCTTGGGGCAGAGTGTAACGCCCATCGCGCGCCGCAAGACACTGACCGGCATGATCGGCGTTCCAGACTGTACACCGATGTGGAACATGCAGAAGGCCTCACCCTAGTCGCCTCCATACTCTTAGGATGTTACCGACCATCGCCGTTATGGGCGATGGTCGGATTCTCATCTTTCTCCGTTCTCAGGCTTGCACACAGTGCTCGGCACCGTTCTTTTTCGCTGGGCCCCGCCAAGCCCTTTGAGCGGCCCTTTCTGTCAGTTCGGCTGATATCACCTGTCGGGTTATGCTTCTCTCAGCGGTCGGCAGACGCCGCCGCATGACGGGTTTGAAAGCCTCAGCCTCGCCGCGCTGTATACGCGGTCAATCTGCTCTCTAAAGCTCAGACTAAGGCCGCAGGGGAGCCCACGCGACAGCTGGTGCCTTGTCCTGACAATCGACGCGGTGGGCTTTCAAATTTGGTTCATCCGCGTTCACAGTGCAGCGCTTGTCTGGATTTGTTTCGGCAAACGGAGAGCCTCTCATGAAACATGAGGATCTCCGTGTGGTCTCGCGCCACACCGGTGGTGTCACCGACGCATCTTTTCGGCACAGTTTGACCAGTGAAAGATCGATTTCTTCTTACTAATACGAAATTCGCCGCAAACTGCAAATGTCTCATGTCAGAGTGTTGGCCATAAATGAGAAGCCTCGAGTGCGCAGACTAGTCGTTTGCGAACCAGAATATCATCTACAAAGCCGAGACGCGGAGTATCCGCGCTGGGCTCAGAAAGTAAACGTCGCCGGGTCCTCCTTCTTAGGTGAGAGTGTCTCGCCAATCGGGCGCGGCACGGCAGAAGAGTTGAGGGCACAGTGGCTGCTTACATTGTTCGCAGGGTAGTTTCGACCATTGTCGTCATGGCAATGGTCGGGATTTTCGTATTCCTTCTTATCAGGCTGTCACCCGGTGACCCAGCGGCCGTCATCGCCGGCCCCATGGCCACAGAACAGACGATTATCGGCATCCGCGAACAACTGGGGCTCAACGATCCGTTGCCGGTTCAATTCGCACACTGGGCGCTGGGCATCCTCAGTGGCGATTTCGGAACCTCGATCTTTGCCGGGCGACCGGTTCTCCAACTTGTTTCGCAGCGGCTGGAATCGACCATTTCCCTTGCGACCCTAACAATGATCGTTTCGGTGACAATCGGGATCTCCTTCGGTATCTTTTCCTCCTGGCGATCCGGCGGCCTCTTCGATCGCTTCCTTTCAGGCTACGCGGCACTTGGCTTTTCTGTCCCCGTGTTTGTTATCGGCTATTTTCTCATATACTGTTTCGCTATCAGCATGCGCTGGCTTCCCGTCCAGGGATACGCGCCGCTCGACCAAGGCCTCGGGCCGTGGTTCGTGCGCCTGATCCTGCCAACCATCACGTTGAGCGTGTTCTACGTCGCTTACATCGCCCGGATCACCCGGGCGAGCATGCTCGAGGTGCTGTCGGAAGACTATATCCGAACCGCCGCGGCCAAGGGCGCATCCTCCTATGCCCTGCTGTTCCGTCACGCCCTGAGGAATGCGGGCGTGCCGATCCTTACCGTGATCGGCTTGTGTTTCGCGGGTCTGATGTCGGGCGTGGTCATCACGGAAACCGTGTTCAACATCCCGGGTGTCGGCCGCTTAGTCGTCGATGCGATCAACAATCGCGACTATCCCATCATCCAGGGCGTACTGATCCTCGCTTCAGGCCTGTACGTTCTGATCAATCTTGTAGTCGATCTCACCTACACCCTGATCGACCCCCGCATTCGGTACTGACATGACCCTCGTCTCCGCGCCCATTACAGCCGTGCCGGTCGGCCGGCTGCGACCCTCCGGTCTTGCCCGTTTAGCCCGGCGGCATCCGCTGGTCCTGGTCGGTGGCGGGCTCCTAGTGCTGTTGAGCATTCTGGCGCTTACAGCCCCGCTTTACGCCGGCGATCCGCAGAGCATGGACCCGTTCAAACGCCTCCAGCCCCCCTCCGCCGCGATGTGGTTCGGCAGCGACAATTTGGGCCGAGACGTGTTTTCGCGAACGGTGTTCGGCGCCCGGATCTCCCTCCTAGTGGGATTGATCTCGGCGGCGAGCGCAGTGCTGGGCGGACTCATGATCGGTGTCCTCGCCGGTTACAGCCGCGGCTTCGACAGTATCGCCATGCGGATCATGGATGGCCTGATGGCGATCCCGACGATCCTGCTCGCCCTCGCCCTGATTTCTCTCACCGGCGCCGGGGTCGGCATCCTCATCGTGGCCATCACGATCCCGCATATCCCAAGCACCGCGCGGCTGGTGCGCTCCGTGGTTCTGAGCGTACGGGAGCGCCCCTACGTCGAGGCGGCGCTCTGCGGCGGCGCGCGCCTGCCGAAGGTGCTCTGGCGCCACATCCTGCCCAGCACCATTCCGCCGCTGATGGTCCAGATCGCCAATCTCTGCGCCAGTGCGATCCTGACCGAAGCCGGGCTGAGCTTTTTGGGCGTCGGCGTGCCGCCCGAGATCCCGAGCTGGGGCAACATGATCGCAAGCTCTCGCCTGTATCTCGCCATCGTCCCATGGACGCTCTTCGCCCCCGGCATCTGCCTGGCCGTCACGGTCCTGGCCGTCAACCTGCTCGGGGACGGCTTGCGAGACATGTTCGACCCGCGCGCCAAGCGGAGGCGCTGACATGCACATGCAAATGCAAAAATCCACAGCGGCCGACGTGCTTCTCGACGTGCGCGACCTCGAAACGCACTTCTACGGTGAAGACAGCGTCACCCGCGCGCTGGGCGGCATCAGCTTCCAGGTCAAGCGCGGCGAGACGCTTGGCGTTGTCGGCGAATCCGGCTGCGGCAAGAGCGTTACCGCCCTGTCCATCCTCCGCCTTCTGCCCAAGCTTTCCGCCAGGACGGTGGGCGGCGAAATCCGCTTTCACGGACGCGACCTGCTGAAGCTTTCCGACCGGGAGATGCGCCAAATCCGCGGCGACCGGATTGCCATGATCTTCCAGGAGCCGATGACCAGCCTGAACCCGGTTCACACGGTCGGGCGCCAGATCGCTGAAGCAGTTGAAATCCACGCGAAGGTCTCCCGGCCAGACGCGATGGTCAAGGCGCTGGAGATGCTCCGGCTCGTGCGCATCGCCGACCCTGAGCGTCGCATCCACAACTATCCGCATGAGATGTCCGGCGGCATGCGCCAGCGCGCCATGATCGCGATGGCGCTCGCCTGCGCGCCGGAGCTGCTGATTGCGGACGAGCCGACCACCGCGCTCGACGTCACGATCCAGGCGCAGATCCTGCGGCTGGTCGTAGATCTGAAAGAGCGCACCGGCACGGCCGTGATGTTCATCACGCATGACCTTGGGGTTGTGGCCGAGACGTGCCAGCGCGTAATCGTCATGTATGCCGGCCGGATCGTCGAGCAGGCGTCTGTGACAGAACTGTTCGCGCGCCCTGCGCATCCCTACACCCAGGCTTTGATGCGCTCGGTGCCGGACCGGCGGCAAGGTCGGCGGCAGCGCCTGCCGGAAATCCCCGGCATCGTGCCGAACCTGAGCGAACCGATCGTTGGCTGCAGCTTCGCGCCCCGTTGCCCATTCGTCCTGGATATTTGCCGCCAGAAGACGCCCGCCATCCGCGAGGTCGGGCCGGACCATGCCGCGGCTTGCTGGCGCGCCGAGGAGGTCGTGGAAGCATGAGCGGTCCTTTGCTGATGGTAGAGAACCTAACCAAGCATTATCCGCTCGGGTCGGGGTTCCTGAACAAAACCGTCCCGGTGGTGCGGGCGGTGGAGGATGTCTCCTTCTCCGTGGCGGCGGGCGAGACGCTCTGCATCGTCGGCGAGTCCGGCTGTGGCAAGTCGACAGTCGCGCGGCTTCTGATGCGGCTCGTGGCGCCGACAGCCGGGCGCGTGCTGATCGATGGCATCGACATTGCAGGGTTGAGCAAGCACGCGCTTCGGGCAGGGCGCCGTCGGATGCAGATGGTGTTCCAGGATCCGTACTCGTCACTGAACCCGCGCCTTACTGCAGAGATGATCATTACCGAGCCGGTCGAAAACTTTGAGCGGCTCAGCCGCAAGCAGCGCCGGGCGCTGGCCGCGGAGCTTCTGCGCAAGGTCGGTATGTCGCCCGAGGTGATGGACCGGCTGCCGTCCGAGTTCTCGGGTGGCCAGCGGCAGCGGCTCGGCATCGCGCGGGCGCTGTCCCTCCAGCCCTCGCTGATCATCGCCGATGAGGCGGTGTCGGCGCTTGACGTCTCGGTTCAGGCCCAGATTCTGAACCTGCTGCTGGACCTGCAACAGCAGATGGGCCTCGCCTTTGTATTCATCTCGCACGATCTTGGCGTGGTGCAGCATATCGGCCATCGGGTTGCGGTGATGTATCTGGGGCGGATCGTGGAACTCGCCCCGTGCGAGGCACTCTTTGCCAAGCCGGTCCACCCCTACACGGGAGCGCTGATTGCGGCCGCTCCGGTGCCGGATCCTGCGCGGATTCGGCTCGAGGCGCCCGTAGAGGGGGAAGTGCCGAGCCCGATCAATCCGCCAAGAGGGTGCGCGTTTCACCCGCGCTGCCCGCTCGCGGTCGAGCGGTGCCGCATCGCAGTGCCGCCATTGGTGCCGATGCCGGACGGGCGGGTTGTGGCCTGTCATGTGCGCGCTCCGGCCACGGACACGTTGCCCCAGCCCTTGGCAGGCATTTCAGCATCCAGGACGGTGGCAGAGCCACAATCTCCCAACTAAGGACCGGTGTTTATGCGACCGTACTCTCCTGCACTTTTCTTCGACAGCGAGACCGACGCGCGGCTGCAACCTATCAAGGCTCTATGAAGCGATGCGCCCGTCGTTGCACGACGGATTGTACGCGAACCTATCGCTCCGCCGGTTTGGTACAGCGATACAACAAGGACCAGCATGAGCGAAGTTCGGCGACTGAAATCCGATGAGAATCTTCGCAATGAACCTACGTCTTAACGAACAACAATCTGAATGCCACACATGAAAGAGCTTAGACGGCAAGCACGTACCGAAGCTGCCACTGAAGCAGACCTTCCTGCGGGCATGGTCGAAATCAACGGACATCGCTACCTCGACGGCCGTGCTTCCGACCCGCGCGTACTTGGATGGATGCGCGGTGCGCCTCCGTCTGCAGATAACCGCATCACATTCGCGAGTGATACCTTTCTCGAATTCCCGAAGATCCGCTGGTCGCTATCGCACATGCGCGAACTGGTGGCGACCACGAACGTTTGGCGGGGGAGCGGGGCGGCTTCGCATCTAGAGTGCGATGACAGGACGAGAGAAATCAACGCCCTAGAGTTTACCGACTTTACCGTCGCGTACGCCGCTTTGATGAGGCGTTACACGACACCTACGCCGACGGCATCCTCGTGCTCCATCGCGGACGAATTGTATACGAGCGATATTTCGGCGCGCTCGAGGCGCACCTGCCGCATGCATGCCACTCGATCACCAAGTCGTATGCAGGTACGCTTGCCGCCGCGTTCGTCCACGAAGGCGTGCTCAACGACACGAAGCCGATCTCGTACTACCTGCCTGAGCTGCGCGACACGGCATTCGAGGACGCGAGGCTGCGCCAAGTCATGGACATGCAGACCGGTCTGACCTACTCCGAGGAGTACACGGACGCGAACGCTAACGTTTGGGCGTATGCGCGCGCCTGCGGATGGCGGCCGCGGCCGGCTGACTACGATGGGCCGCAGACTTTGTGCGACTACCTCCGCACGATGAGCAAGGAAGGTCCGCACGGCGAGAGGTTCGCGTACAAGACCGTGAATACGGAAGTGATTAACTGGGTAATGACGCGCGCGACCGGCCGCTCGTTCGCGCAGTTGCCGCACGAGCGCCTATGGGCGCCCCTCGGCTGTGAGGAGGACGGTTACCTCGTCATGGACGCGGCCGGCATGCCGATGGCCGGCGCCGGCCTGAGCGCGAGCTTGCGCGACTTGGCGCGCTTCGGCGAGCTGATGCTACGCCACGGTGACTGTAGCGGGAAGCAGCTCATTCCTGCCTCCGTCGTGCAGGACGTGCAGAAGGGCGGGAGCCGCGAGTTCTCCTACCGCAGTCAATGGTGGCGGATGCACGACGAGATGGAAACATTTTTTGCTGCTGGAATTCACGGCCAACGCTTGTATGTCGCCCCGAAGGCCGAGATGGTGGTCGCCCGCTTCTCATCACACCCTGTGGCATCAGCCTCCGCCAGCGCGCCAATAATTTCGCCGCAAATGCAGGCACTCGGACGGATGCTGTGCGAATAGCCGGCAGGACTAGCGGCCGAGGGCCGCCTGCTCTAACTCGGCTGAACGGCGCACCCTGGCCAGATGGTCTTGCCACGCTCGAGGACCATCTCGCCTTGTGTTCCTGAAGAGTCTGTCACGTATGGCACGAAGAACTATCAAACGCGAATGGATTCGCATGTGAAGGATCAGCCCATGGAGAAACTTTCACACGAGCAGGGCTTTCATCGGACCCACCAGGGTGACAGCTATGATTTGGTCGGTTCAACTACAACAAATGTTGCGGACGGCTTCACGCTCGTGGCCGTTGGCGACCTCATCGTGACGCGGGCGCTAACAAAGGGTCACCATCCTGGCTTTGGCGATATCGTCACACTCCTTCGTGAAGCTGATGTCACATTCGGGAACATGGAAACCAACATCTTCGATATCCGATCATTCCAGGGGGCCCCGCAGGCTGAGTACGGCGGGGCGTATCACGTCAGCTTGCCCGCGCTCGGAGCAGATTTGAAGGCGATGGGATTCAACATCGTCAGCTACGCGAACAACCATACGTTCGACTGGGGCGTTGAAGGCATGCGCGAGACGATCCGTGCGCTCGATCAGAACGACATCGTCCATGCGGGTGCGGGCGAGAGCCTCGCCCAAGCCGGTGCCGCTCGCTTTCTTGAGACCGCCTGCGGTCGCGTGGGGCTGGTGTCGTTTGCGTCCACGTTCACGCCGCTGTCGCGTGCGGCCGATGCTGCCGGCGAGGCGCCGGCCAGACCGGGGATCAACGCTCTTCGTTTGGCGAAAAGCATCGTAATCTCGCCGGAGATGCTCGAGAGCGTAAGGCAAATACGCAATTCGTTGCCGGGCTTCGGGTCCGCCGGTGATGATCCAGACCGGGTGTTGCTTGCCGGAACGACATACACGACTGGCGACAGTGCGGGTTACAGCTACGAAGCCAACCCGCAGGATGTGGCCAACATTCTCCGAAATGTGCGCCGGGGTAAGCAGTTCTCCGACTTCTGCATCGCCGCGAATCACGGTCACCAGCCCGGGAATTGGAGCCAGGAGCCGCCTGATTATGAACGATCGTTTGCGCATAGCATCATTGATGCCGGAGCCGACGCCTATGTCGGACATGGACCGCACCAACTGCGCGGCATCGAGATCTACAAGGGCCGGGTGATCCTTTATGGCCTGGGGAATTTCATCATGGACGACCTGCGGACGCCGGTAGGCGCTGACATGTTTGCCGCTCACAACAAGGACCCGCGGGTCGACACGGATGCCGAGGTGACCGCCGATGAGATGACAAGCGGATACGAGACGGCTCCAGGATTTTCCGACCCAATCTTCTACGAGAGCATTGTCACCGTCAGCCGATTTGAGCAGAACCGGCTTGCCGAACTGCGGCTTTATCCGGTCGAACTCGGTCACTCCAAGAGGCTTGCCGACCGGGGCGTGCCACGGCTTGCGGCGACGCCACAAGCAAAAACCATTCTGGAGCGTCTACAGAGGCTCTCGAAGCCTTTTGGGACTCAGATCGCGATCGAGAACGACGTTGGTGTCATCAGACTCTGATGACCGCGCGAACCAATGCTGCGAGAAGAAACGACGTGATGATTACGGGGTCAGGGTCGAATGTCCATCCCTCGCTCTATGGCGACAAGGCGAGTGAAGCGAACGGCCCATATGACCCCGCGCGGGATTCTACGACGCTGGTACGCCGCCGAGAAGCTCAACACGCGCACATCGTCGTCAACAATCGCCGGGCTTCCGGCGGCCTGTTGGCGCTGTATGCCGGTTCGCTGCGCGATACCCTACGACGGCCAGCATTGCGGGACGCTGTGCCGCCGAGACACTCACCGGCTGTGCGGTCGAGCGGGCCTATGTCGACAACTGATAGCGCGGCCAGTGCCTAGGCGTGAGTTGCGTTGTGTGCGGTCAGATGGCATCGTTAATCCAAGGTCAGATACGCGGCTAGCTAACAGCTGAAATAAGGAGCGCTGCGTTCATTGCAGCATCATAGACCGGCAATCCAGTAGCTCTTCGAATTCGACTCGAGACTCTCGCGAAAATAGTGCACTCACATAGAATGGCTGCGATGTTGTCGTGTCTTCGGACACGGGCAATCATGTCGTCAGCGTCCGCCAAGACTTCCTTGACGTTTATCTCACCTTGTTCGGCCCACATGTAGCGGTAACTGGCTGTGCCCTCCAGACCTTCGATAATTAGTCGAGATTGGTCTGTGATACCGAGCGTAGCCATAATGCCTTCATCGAGGCATCGAGAGTCCGCAGTGAGCACTGCTATCTTCTTGTTCGCGGGCACAGCGGATAGCAGCGTGGGTAGGAGAAGCAGGGTCGACGTGGAAACCGGCACGGGTACGGCGGCCGCGACTGCCCTTTGAAATCGCACAGTGAAGCCGCAGTCACACGTGATTGCGTTAACTCCTTCCCGCACAAGCTCTAGTGCTGCCTCCACATACGCGTCTTCACAAGCGGGATCACCTGAGACAATATTGCTGGCCCATGCTCCGGCGATTCGCCTAAATTTTGGGGCCGACTGGTAATTGCGCGCAACGCCTGGTCCGAAGTCCGGATCTTGGCCATAATAAGTGCCGACGTTCGAAAGGCACAAAATTCCGAGAGTTGCCATATTTCTCTTCTCCTTAGGGTGGGGCAGGCGTCCTCTGACTTCGCCGGCTACCCGCTTTCCGACATGCTCTGTCAATCCAAAAAGTGACTTGAACAGCGATGTGCGCTCAACTTTTCAGCAGCCAGGCTTTTAAAAGAAGAGCCTTCGCTCCATTTTCGTCAGGCGCTTTCCGCCCTCAGGCGT